>CAZKXE010000053.1:0-4091 GCA_964556855.1 uncultured Candidatus Saccharibacteria bacterium | reverse complement strand
ATTTGTTTGTCCTAGACCAGAATTTAATATCTTTCCTGACATTAGCCATGTTATTTCAGAATCACTTAAATTAACAGAGTTTGAAACAACTTCTATTTGAACAATATCACCAGGTTGAGGGTAGGATGGTGTGATTTTTATTTCAAAATCTATTTGGTTTTGGATTCCAATACCAACCGGCAAACCAGTATTAGGGTCTACTGTTTGGGTAATAATATTTCTGAACAAAATATTCCCCAAAATTAATTTAAATTGTTCTTCTGTAAAGGTCATATAATCACCATATGCATTACCATCTTCAAAAAAACCAGCAGCAGTTAGTTCAGCCATAACATTATCTAGCGCTTGGGATATGATAATTTGATTTTGGTAGTTTGGGTTATCAGGAGACATACTGGAACCATCAGAAGCATCTACTATCCCATCACCATTAGTATCAGTTAAACCAAGATCTAAATAATCTATTACCCCATCACCATTTACATCAAAATAAATAGGCATTCCATCCAGATCATCCTGTTGGAATGCTTCTAATAAATCCTGATAAATAGGAGAATTCTCAATTTCTGAGTCAATATCCTCTAACATACCAGGCATAATATTATCAGTGATATTTTCTTGTGTATCCTCTAGAAAATCGTTGTTTACATTACCAACTCTTTCGGTAACTTGTTCGATGGCTTGTGTTCCTACACTACTAACTGCCTCCATAAAAATATCAACAACAGCTTCTCCAATATCTAAAGGGTTCCCAATATCAAAAACATCACTACCGAATAGTGCTTTTGCTGTATTAGTTCTACTAAAAACAAAAAACAATATTATTAAAAATATAGATATTTTTTTGGAAAGATTCATTAATCTAATTATAGCTGATTTTTAATTAAAATTAAACAACTTATCCTCTTTTTGATCGGATAATATTATTTTTCTTCGACATTTTGTTTATTAATTTCGAGTCGCCGTTCTCTATTTTCCTAGTAATTAAAAGGTTAATTGTATAAGTAGGCAAGATAGAAACAAACGGAATTAATTCGCAAATTATTCCAGTTATCCACAAGGCGGTTTTCTTACCCCCTAATTTAACACCTTCGATTTTAAAATATATAAAAATAAGACCCGAAATGATAAAACTAAATAAACTTGCAACTATTCCTAAAAAAGCTAAATTGGCAAATAAATCAAAAAAATCATCTAACATTGTTAGAAATAAAACAATGTAAAACAAAGGCCCTGTCATCTTGGGTGTAATTGAAGAATGATTTTTTGCAACAGATCCATTGACGCTACCCTTTTTGGGTCTAGTTATTTGATTATTTTCTTTTTCTCTTAAATATTTTTTTTCAAACTCATTAGGACCTCCTCCCAAGAGGGGTCTTAAAGCTCTATAGTTTTCATCATTATTCATCTGTCTAGAAATTATCTGTACAGCTTTGTCTTTTTGATTATTTTCCTTTCCCATTTCTATTTAATTTAAATTAAATTCCATTATCCCTAACCTCTGTTAATTTAGTTTGATTTAATTCTTGGTTAACTCCGCCTGCATTTTGAAATTCTTCCTTAGCACTTCTAATAGATAACAATTGAGAAGGGTCAGAAGTAATAATTTGGTCTTCTGTATAAGAAGCAATAACCTTTATAGCTACGTGTTTTAGACCAGCGAAGAAAATTCCCTCCCCCACATTTGATTCGAGTAGTAAATATTTTTCCTCGTCTGTTAAATTAAAAGTTTCTTGCAAAACATCAACTGATGAAGGAGATTGTTTCATTAACATTTGCATTGATGAGTTAGAAATAATTGGTCCACCATATGGTGATCTTAAAAAGTCTTCGACATCTTGGGTAATTGTAGAAAGACCTAGGTAATATTTTCTTCCTCTTTTAGCAAGTCCAAACAAGAATGATGCAGTATCCTCTGATTTCATCATCCACCATGCCTCGTCGATAATTAGAAGACGCTTTTTCAGTTCCTTTCTAATTTCTGTCCAAATAAAGTGAGTAATAATGTACATTGCTACCGGTTTTAATTCATCCTCCATGTCTCGCAATGAAAATACTACGAATTTTTTGTCCAGGTTAACGTTAGTTGGCTTGTTCAAAAATCCTGCCCAAGTTCCTTCTGTATACTTACTTAATTTCTGAACAAGACTTTCTGCTCCTTCCATACCACCTAATACGAGCTGAAAATCTGATAAAAGAGGTGGCTCGATATTAGAAAAATTGGACTCAGCCGTGATATCTTTCAGCGCGTAAGTTTCTGTAATAGCTCTATCAACAATCGCGTCTTCTTCTGGAGTTAACCCTCCTAACATGATTCTGAATAATCCTACAAGGTTAATAATATTAGACCGTAGGATGTCACCCGGGTTTTCGTCTTCTCTTGGGATTGGTAAATCAAAAGGGTTAATGTGGTGTTCTGATGACAATGAAATATTAAAGAATCTTCCCCCAACAGTTTCGGCAAAATACTCGTATTCTTTTTCTGGGTCAATAACAATAATTTCAGTTCCAAACATTAATGATCTTAGAATTTCTAGTTTAGTAAAATATGATTTACCAGCACCGGATTTAGCAAAAGTAACTGAATTGTAGTTTTCCAGTGAAAATCTATCAAATAAAATCAATCCTGAATTATGTCTGTTAATTCCATATAAAATTCCCCTGTCAGAAGTTAACTCAAATGAAACAAAAGGGAAAAGGCTTGATAATGGAGCGGAGTTTAATTTTGAATGAACTCCTAATATGTCCATACCTGCAGGTATGACAGTTTTGAAGCCGTCTTCTTGCTGGAAAATAGCCGGTTTTACATATACCAATTTTGATTCGAGAATTGATTTAATTTCTGATTCACTTTTGTCTAATTCGTCCTCTGAATCTGCATATATTGTAATATATAAACCAACATCAAATATTTTTTCCTGAGCTTGTTGTAGTTGATCTCTCAAATTTTCTAGGTCCTGGTATGCAGTATCCAGTTGAGGGTCTCTAACCAAACCCTTCTCTTCCCTCTCATTAATTTGACTTTGGACTTGGGCAACTTTTTTTTGAAATTGACGAAGTACCATAGCAGTTTCAATCGGGTGAACAAAAATTGAAACGTCAAAAATTTTATCCAGGTTAATAATTGGAGAAAACCAACCATCTGATAGAAATCTTGGATATGAAATAACAAAGAAGGTTCTCATTATTTTGTCTCCAAGGGATAGGTTTTTCGGACTAATTTTTAGAGCAGAAGGTGCAATAACATCTTTTAATTCCAATACTCCAGCCTCATAAATTTCTTGTGGCAAAAAAGAGGTAATTTTATTATCATCTTTAGTATTTTTTTTGTTTAAAAAGTCTAGTATTCCCATATTATTGTAATTTACTTAAATCCATATCAAATGATTTTTCAATATCACCCGGATTAAAAATTTTATAAAAAATTTCGACGACTTCCTCTGTTCCCAACTGAACACTTCTTACACCACTCCTCATCAAGCCTTGCTCTACAATAGCCACCCTTTGATCTAATTGCATTCTGTTTTCCTCGAATGTTTCAATTTTTGTTTTCTTTTCTGTTTTTTTACCAAAACCAGGAATCTTAATTTTTTCCACATTAATACTTGGTGGGTTATAAGGTATTACGACGTAAAAGTTTTTTGTCATAATGTCAATATTTTCAGAAAACGTTTTAATAAATTCAATGTATTCACGGATTTGAATTTGTAGAAGGTCATCTGTTTGGTCTTTCTTTCGTTCTTCTAGGCTATTTAAATATGGTTTTATATCCAATTTTCTTGATTGAATTGAAAATTGAACTGGAAAATCAAGGGAATTTAGTAAGTTTTGAAATTGGAACAAAACCGCTTCCTGCTCATCTTGTGATTTTAAAGCAAGGTTAATAGAAGAAGCCATTAGAATACTTCTCATTGAACCATCCTCTAAAACCAAAACTCCATCCCTGACTTCTTTGATAGGTACAAATTCTTGCGTTGCCTGTGAAACCATTTGTTTAATTATACACTATTTAATATGTTCGTTGACATCTAAACTCCAAGATATTTCCTTAAGCTTAGAATCCGACATTTTTGGTAGGGTAAGAGATGATA
>CAZKXE010000052.1:0-4127 GCA_964556855.1 uncultured Candidatus Saccharibacteria bacterium | reverse complement strand
ATCAAAATACGGCCAGAAATAATTTAAAAAATAGAATATTCAATTTTTTAAAACACCGCCATACAGCGGTGTTTTAATTTTTATATTTGTTATAATATACTTATTATTAAATAATTTATAAATAAAATGAATAAATATATTGTTACATTTTTATTGTTAGCTACCTGCTATTCAACAGTAGGCGCACAGTCTAATTTAATGAAAGGAATATCTAGCGATAGTGTTCAACCAACACAATTTCAAGATAGATTGAGAAATGCTAGTAATACACAACAAATGATTCAAGACCGATTGAGGAATGCCAGTAGCACACAACAAATGATTCAAGATAGGGTCACTGCAGGAAGGCAAAGTATTGAGGAAAGAAAAGAAAATATCCAGAACATGGTTGCAAATAGGAAAAACGAAATTACAGAAAGAAGAGAGCAGATGATGCAAAAAAAAGAAGCTATGAAGGTTAAACTTGGAGAAGCAAGAACAGAAAGGGTTAGAAATTTGGCCTCAAATATTATAAACAGTTTCACAAATTTCACTGATAAAATGTCAGATTTAGAAAATAGACTTTTAGATTTAATAGCTAACAAAGAAGCTGTTGCGGATATGACTGAAGCAAAAGATAAACTGGATGAATCATCTGAAATGCTCGACAACGTAATGGTAAAAATAGAATCATTTTCAATAGATTTCAATGAAGCTCTTGAGGGAGAGGTTACAAAGGAATATTTTATAGATATTTCAAAAGAAATAAAAAATGATATTATTGAAACACATAAGAATTATCAGGAGGTATTAAGATTAATAAATCAAAATTAATATGGAAGAATTAAACCAAGAAAATATGAATACCGACGAATTAAATGATGTAAAAATAGATGAGAATATTTCAGTAACACCAGAGAAAAAAGATGGTGTTGTTGGACCAATAATCGGATCCTTGATTATTGTAATTCTAACCATTATTGGTGGTATTTATTATTTCAATAAATCAATGGGAAACGTAGAGAAAGAAGAAGTCACTGCAAATAACGAAATTGACGAAATAATAAGCGAAGATGAACTAAATGATGTTGATGCTGCGTTGAAACAAATTGAGGATGAAATCAACAACGCAATAAATCAATAAACATTTCGAATTACATATTTTAACTAAATCACCTTTTTAAATAGGTGATTTTTTTAATATTTTAATTTTTGCCTTTTGATATTTTTTTGTTAGACTCAATTGTATGTCAAATGAAAAAAATACAACAAAAGAAAATTATAAATTAATTTCTAAAAAGGAACTTAATAAAAAACTTGATCTGGAGATTGAATTGGATTTTGAAAAATTAGAAAAAAATAAATCTAAAGCAGTAACAAAATTAGGATCAGAAATAGAAACTAAGGGGTTCAGAAAAGGCAAAGCCCCCCAGCATGTTATTGAGGGACAATTAGATTACTCTAGAATTTTAGAGGAAATGGCATACTTAGCCATCATTGATGTTTTACCAGAGGTGATTGAAAAAGAAAAAGTGAACGCATTAACGCAGCCTAATATTTCAATTTCAAAACTGGCCAAAGAAAACCCACTAGTTTTCAAAGCAGAGTTTGTCTTAATGCCAGAAATTGAACTCCCCGATTACAAAAAATTAATTACCAAAATTAAGCCTGTTTCAGGAAGTGAAGTGAAAGTTACAGAAGATGAAATTAATGAATACATTGAGTACATTCAAAATAGCAAAGCTGAAGCAGAATTGTTGAGAAAAAAAACATCTAAAGATCTAGACGAAAGGAAGGAAGCAGAATTATCAAAAGATAAAAAAGTTGAACTACCCGAATTTAATGACGAGTTTGTAAAACAACTTGGAGATTTTAAAGACGTTGAAGACTTCAAAAACAAATTGAAAGAAAACATGAGTAAAGATAAAGAAGTTAAAGCTAAGCAAAAGAGAAGACTTGAAATCATCGAGAAAATTATTGCGGAATCAAAAATTGAAATTCCAGATATAATGATCGAGGAAGAATTAAATAGAATGATGGAGCAATTTAAAATTGACTTACAAAATGCAAAAATGGATATTGATGATTATTTAAAACAAATTAAAAAAACACAGGACGACCTTATGAAGGAATGGAGACCTGATGCAATCAAGAGAACTAAAATGAATTTAATATTACCGAAAATTGCTCATGAAGAAAAAATTGAACCTGATCAAAAGTTAGTATCACAAGAGGTAGAGCATCTAAAAAAACACTACCCCGACATGACTGAGGAACATGCAAAAAATTATGTCTCTTATATGCTAAGAAATGATGAGGTATTTAAATTTTTAGAAAATTTATAAAAGACATTCAATTGAAATTTGTATTTTGACTAAAATAGATAAAAAGCTCCGCGAATATTTCTCGGAGCTTTTTATTTGCAAATAAAGTTTATTTCTTTAATTTTATATTTTGTTTGCAATTTGATTTCGTGAAACCTATGGAAACTAATTTTGCCCTAACAAAATTAGGGCTGCAATAGCAATAGAAGCAGTTTCAGCCCTAAGCACAGTGTCTCCCAGAGAGATTGGTTTCACATTATTATTTTCAAATATTTTTCTATCTAGTTCTGACCAACCGCCTTCTGGACCAACAAAAAACCCAATTTTATTTTGCTCATTTTTATTTTCATTTAATTGTGAAACTAGCTGATTAACATTAATTATGGGTGCTTCTATATCTAAATAATATAGATGACAATTTTCATTTTTTTCTGTTTCATGCATCTCTATATACTTTTCTAATGTTAGAGGAAGACCTAGTCGGGGCAGGTAGTTTTTTTCACTTTGTTCAAATGCTTCTTTTACAATTTTTCGAGCTCTATCAATTTTAAAACTTAACTTTTCAGATCTATCAGAAATTACAGGCTGAAATTCACACACCCCTATTTCAGTACATTTCTGAAATACATATTCGATTTTATCTTTCTTTATTAAGGATGGATACAGAGTTAATTGTATTTTATTTTTTTTTAGATTCTTTAAAAATTTGCATTCGCCAAACTTTAGATGTTTCTTTCCAACTTCTAAAAGAATAGAATCAACTGAATTTCCCTCCCCGTCCATAAGAATAATTCTTTGGCCTTTTTTAATCTTTAACACGTTGTTCAGTTGGTGAATAACATCTTGATTAACAATTTCTAAAAGACAACTATCATTTTTGTCTTTTATAAAGTCTTTTTGTCCTATTAAAAACCTGTGTGTCTTCATATAAATCTAGTTTACATAAAATTAACAAAATATAAAGACCCTTAGCATTTTTGTCCTTTATATTTAATAAAATTCATATTATGAGTACGGGCTCGTGAAAATATTTATATATTTGATTTTAAGGTCTTTTTTTTGTATTGTTAAAAATGGTCTACAAAATTAAAGATTAAAAAAAACAAAAACATTATTAACTAACAATATAATTAAAAACATGATTATTCCAACAGTTATCGATAAATCACAATTTGGTGAAAGAGCATACGATATATATTCAAGGTTATTAAAGGAGAACATAATTTTCTTAGGTGGAGAAATTGATGACGATGTCGCAAATTTAATAATAGCTCAATTATTATTTTTGCAATCACAAGATCCAAAAAAAGATATTTCATTATATGTTAATTCACCAGGAGGTTCAGTTACAGCAGGACTTGCAATTATTGATGCAATGAATCACATAAAAAACGAAGTATCTACAGTATGTGTAGGAATGGCAGCTTCAATGGGCGCTATGATTTTATCATCAGGAAAAAAAGGCAAAAGGTATGCTTTAACTAATTCCGAAATCATGATTCATCAACCGATGGGAGGTACCAGAGGTCAGGCTTCAGATATCGAAATTAGTGCAAGACACATTCTAAAAATGAAAGACAGGCTTTATAAAATGCTAGCAGAAAATACAGGAAAAAAATTATCTCAAATAGAAAAAGACGCAGATAGAGATTATTTCATGGAAGCAGAAGAGGCCAAGAAATATGGATTAATAGATAAGATTCTAAAATAAAATTTATGCAAATCATAATAGTACTCGCAATCGCGACTTCATCAGGTTTGCTCGGTATTGCCCTAGGTTGGTTTCTAAGATTTATAATTTCACTAGGAAAAAGGGGATCAATG
>CAZKXE010000051.1:0-4191 GCA_964556855.1 uncultured Candidatus Saccharibacteria bacterium | reverse complement strand
AATTACACTTATATTTAAAATTAAAAAATGGCTATAAGAAAAGAAAATAAAATCTATTTCAAGAATACTCTTGGGCATGAAATTCAGGAATTTGTTCCTATTCACAAAGCAAGGGTTGGAATGTATCATTGTGGACCAACTGTTTACAATCAGGCTCATATCGGAAACATTAGTGTCTACATTTTTGCTGATACGCTACGAAGACTTTTTGAAAATCAAAATTACAAAGTAACTCAGGTTATTAACATTACTGATGTTGGACATCTAACTGACGATCAAAATGATGGGGATGATAAAATTGAAAATGCATCCAAAAAAGAAAATATTTCAGCACAAGAAATTAGCCAAAAATACACAAAATTATTTATAGCTGATTTACAAAAATTAAATATAGAGATTGATAAGATAATTTTCCCAAAAGCTACTGATCATATAAAAGAGCAAATCAAACTTATAGAGAAAATAGAAAAAGCAGGTCTAGCTTATCAAATTAGTGACGGAATATATTTTGATACGTCTTTATACAAAAATTATGGCCAGTTAGGTGATATTGATTTAGAGAATTTACAGGAAGGAGCACGGGTACTAAAAAATTCTGAGAAGAAAAACCATACAGATTTTGCTTTATGGAAATTTTCAGAAGCTAGTGAAAAAAGACAGCAGGAATGGGAATCGCCTTGGGGTGTAGGATTTCCTGGCTGGCATATTGAATGTTCTGCTATGTCTGAAAAATATTTGGGCAAAAGCTTTGATATCCACACAGGAGGAATCGAACATATTTCTATTCACCACAATAATGAAATGGCTCAATCAGAGTCTGCAAACCACCAAAAACAGGCCAACTATTGGTTGCACACTAACCATATCACTCTTGATGGTCAGAAAATGTCAAAAAGTGTTGGAAATGTTATTTATTTAGATGATTTGATAAAAAATAATATTAATCCTATGTCATTTAGATATTGGTATTTAACCTCCAAATATAATTCGCCAGCCAATTTCACAATAGAAACTGTTATGGCCGCACAAACGGCCCTATTCAAAATAGTTGATTTTATAAAAGATAGTAAGGTTATCAACGTACCAAATAATAATGGATTAAAACAAATATTTAAAAAAATTTTTAATAGGGGTAATTTAGAAATAGACGAAAATTATTATTACAGAGCTTTGAAAGAACTAAACTACGACCTTAACACTCCTAAAGCGATTGCTTTAATTTGGGATTTAATTAAAGATGAATCTGTGGAATTAGGTAGTAAGATTTGGACAATATTGGAAATAGACAAAATTCTAGGGCTCGATTTAGAAGAATTAGCAATCAAGAAAATCGACGAGGAGAAACAAAATTCATTAGAGATTCCTCCTGAAATCACTGAAATGGCAAACCAAAGAAATCTAGCACGTGAAAATAGAGACTTTAAGAAGGCAGATGAGCTAAGAGAGAAAATTAATCAAGCTGGATATGAAATTATTGACCAATCTGATAAAAATCAGAATAATTCTGTTATACATAAAAAATAACTTCTTCTTATCTGTATTAAAACAAGGAGATATTTTATATATCCACTTTTCATTAACATCTCATTAAAAATTTCACATTTTTTTCACTTGTAGTTATGGTAAGCTATAAATTATGAATCAAGAACCAATTACTAAAAATAAATTTAATAACAACACTACTCAAAAAAGTAAGCCGAGCATTCTAAAAGTTCCTCCTCATAGTAACGAAAGTGAAATGGCTGTTTTAGGATCAATCATGTTGAGACCTGACGTTATGAACGAGGTTATGGATATTGTTCACGTTGATACTTTTTACTCCCATAGACACAGAACAATTTTCCAGGCCTTGATTGATTTATTCTCTAAGGGTAGCCCTGTTGACTTATTATCTTTGTCTGAAAAATTGAAATCTGAAAGTAGATTAGAACTGGCCGGCGGTAGAACTTATCTATCTGAATTACTTGAATCAGTACCATCTGCATCTAATATTAATTACTATGCTGAAATTATTAAAAATAAATACGTTTTGCGAGGATTAATTGAAGCGTCAGAGGACATTACTTTACTTGGATATAATGAAGCTACAGATATTGAAACTATTCTTGATGAGGCTGAAAAGAAAATTTTCAATATAACTGACAAAAAAAACACAAAGAGCCTTGTGAGTGTTCAAGAAACCTTGGATGGTGCTTGGGAAAGAATTGATCATTTACATAAAAACAAAGACCAACTACGTGGTGTACCCAGTGGTTTTAAAAACCTTGATAAATTACTGGCAGGATTTCAACCTTCTGATTTGATTATTTTAGCTGCTAGGCCTTCTGTCGGTAAAACTTCCCTAGCCCTAGATATTGCAAGACATGCTGCTGTTCGTGAAAAAACTCCTATTATTATTTTCTCTCTTGAGATGAGTTCGCAACAATTGATCGACAGAATGCTGGCTGCCGAAGCCCAGGTCAATGCATGGCAATTAAGGACTGGTGACTTACACAAAGAAGAAGATTTTGAAAAAATTAGGGACACATTAGCGGTTCTTTCAGAAGCGCCAATTTATGTAGATGATAAACCTGCGAATAATATTATTTCCATGAGATCTACTGCTAGAAAAATAAAAAGTGAGAAAGGTCTTGGTATGATAATTGTTGACTATTTACAGCTGATGTCACCAACAATGAGCAGAAATTCTGATAACGTAGTGCAGCAAGTTACAGAAATTTCACGATCACTGAAATCTCTTGCCAGAGAGCTGAATGTCCCTATTATTGCTCTATCACAGCTTTCTCGTGCTATCGAACAACGTGGCGGGAAACCAAGGCTGTCAGACCTAAGAGATTCTGGTTCTATCGAACAGGATGCCGATGTTGTAATGTTTATTCACCGTGAAGATAGATATAAAGACCAGGAAGAAAGAAATAATATGGCTGAAATATTGGTTGAAAAACACAGAAATGGTCCCGTAGGTAAGGTTGAATTATACTTTGATGATACCAAATCTACTTTTAGAGAAATAGAAAAGAATGATTACGGAAATGAAAGCATTGATAATTTCTAAGTAAAATTAGCTCTGAATATAAATTTTAAATTAGTAATTTGAAATAATTATTTAATTATATAAAATAAAAGAAAATGAATATTATAGAAGATTTAGCACAAAGTTTTAAACAATTCCCCGGAATTGGACCAAGGCAAGCAAAAAGATTTGTTTATTTTTTACTTAAAAAAGATTTATCTTTTAAACGCGATCTATCCCAAAAAATTAACGAATTGAGCCAAAAAGTTGCCGTATGTAATGACTGTTATAATTACTTTTTAAAGAGTGATCATAATAATACAAGTAAATGTACTATTTGCGATAACCCAAATAGAGATTCTATGACACTAATGATAGTAACCTCTGATTCAGATCTAGAAATTATAGAAAAAAGTAACACTTACAACGGCAAATATTTTATTCTAGGGAGTAATTTAGGCATGTCTATTAATTCGTGGCAAAACACCAGAATTGAAAAGCTAAAGAATAAAATTAAAAACGAATTGCAAAACATTAATGAAATCGTTTTAGCATTAAGCGCCACTCCAGAAGGAGAAATGACTGCCAATTTTTTAAGGAAAGAATTAAATGGTTTAACTGAAAATAAAATCAAGATTACTGTTTTAGGTAGAGGATTATCCACTGGTACAGAAATTGAATACTCTGATCCAGAGACTATTAAAAATGCGCTGTCTAACCGGTTTTAATAATTTTTCCTTGATTATATAATTGATCAAATTAATATTATTATGTTAGGTATTTACAAAAAACCACTTCGGATGAGAAATGGTTTTAAAAATTAGATTATTTTATTGAAGCAATTTTTACAAATATAACCGGTTGTCTGTGCCCTCTTTTTTTGAAGTATCTAGATTTTGATTTGAATCTAATGACTGTGACCTTTTTATCCTTAACCTCCTTTATTACTTCTGCAACAACCTTTGCACCTTTAATGAATGGGTCTCCTAATTTTGTAGCCTTTCCGTCATCAATTAATAAAACTTCTTCAAAAGAAATTTTATTGTCTTTGATATCTTCTGCGTCTACTTTTTCAATTTTAATAATTTCCCCTTCTGATACTACATATTGTTTTCCACCTGTTTTAATAACTGCAATAGTCCCATCGGCTAATTTAGCTTCTTTTTTTACTACTTTTT
>CAZKXE010000050.1:0-4192 GCA_964556855.1 uncultured Candidatus Saccharibacteria bacterium | reverse complement strand
ATTGGAGATATGGAGGCTGATCATATAAATCCATGGCATAGTGGAGGAAGAAGTGTTGCTGAAAATTGTCAGATGTTGTGTAAGGAAGATAATAGACTAAAGTCTGGGAAATAAACTTTTAAATCATGATTAGCAAAATCTCTATAAAAAAAGTTGCTAGTTATGGAGAGTCTCCAGCAATTTTAGAGACATCAAAAAAAATAAATTTAATTTATGGATTAAATGGTTCTGGTAAAACAGTTCTTTCAAATTTTTTAGCAAATAAAGATAATCAAGATTTTTCAGAATGTTCAATTGAGGGGTTAAATAATGAAAAAGTACTAGTTTACAATCAAGATTTTGTTGAAAATAATTTCTATCTAAAAGATACTCAAAAAGGAATCTTTACATTATCATCGAAAAATAAAGACGCTAGTGAAAAAATTAAAAATGCTGAAAATAAAATTAAGGAATTACAATTAGAGCTTAATAATAAAGAAAAAAATACTGGTCTTAATGTTGATCTGTCTAAAAAACAAACAGAAATAAGCAGTTTGTTAGAGAGATCGAGAAATAAAATATGGGAGATTAAGGTAAAATATTCTGGAGGAGATAGGATTTTAGAGTTTTGTTTAGATGGAAAAAAAGGAAGTCAGGACGTGTTATTTGAATATATTCATAAAATACCAAAACCAGAAAGTGAGCCGGAAAAAACTATTGAAGACTTAAAAGAAGAAGCGGAAGCGACACAGGGTGAAAACTCAAAAATATATTCGGAAACAGAAATTGAAGAAATTAATTTTGACTTTTTAGAAATAGAGAAAAAAGAAATTTTTTCAGAAGTAATTGTTGGAAATGAAAATTTACAAATTGCCAACCTGATAAAGCACCTCGATAATTCTGATTGGGTAAAACGAGGATTAGATTATGTTAGAAAACCTGAAAAAACTTCTGTTTCTGGCGAAATTGAAAACGAACAATGTCCATTTTGCCAAAATAGAACAATTTCTGTTCATTTACATGAACAGATCAAAGAGTATTTTGATGAAAATTATCAAAACAAGATTTCTGAATTAAAAGAACTTGATTTTCAGTACTGGAGTGCTTGGCAAACTATTAAAGAAAACGAAAACAATCTTCTTAAAAATGATTTTATTAAAAATGAAGAAGTAAAATTTAAACTGCTTTATAAAAATTTTACGGAAAAGCTAAGCTCAAATTGGTCAAAAATAAATGAAAAAATCAAGACACCAAGTAAGATTGTGATTTTGGAATCAACTCTTGTAGAAAAAGATGATCTAAATAAATTTCTAAAAAGTATTGTTGAAGATATAAAAAATCACAATTCAAAAGTCAAAAACAAAACTGAAACTAAAAAGGAGATTGTTAATAATTTTTGGAAAATTATGAGGTGGGACTATGATCAAACAATAGAAAATTATGATTCCCAAAATACTATTCTTTGTCAAAAAGAATTAGAAATTAAGGAAGAAATTTCTAAAATAGAAGAAGAAATTAAAAAACAGGAAAACATTATTCAGCTTGCGCAAAAAGAAAACCTAAATATTGATGAAGCAATTAAGAATATCAAAGCAGAATTAATTTTTCTGGCCATTGATAGTTTTACAATTGAAAAAGAAGACGAATTTTCTTATAAAATAAAAAGAAGTGGCAATAGTAATGCTATATTTAAAACTTTGAGCGAGGGAGAAAAGACAATTATCAGCTTCTTATATTTTTTAAAATTATGCAAAGGAAGAGAAAATGAAAATGAAACAGTGGTAGAAAAAATAGTTGTGATTGATGACCCTATTTCTAGTCTATCTCACAATTATATATTTAATGTTGCACAGTTTATTAAAATAAATTTTTTTACAAACAAATATAAGCAAATATTTGTTTTAACTCATAGTTTATATTTTTTTCATGAACTAATTAGAATTAGTAATGAGCAAAATCTTTTTAGGATTTTAAAGCCAAAATATTCCATAATTTCTTCTCTAGAGAAAGACGATATTCAAAATGAATATCAATCATATTGGCAAGTATTAAAAGATCATGATAAAGGTCATTCATCTGACTCATTGCTAGCCAACTCAATGAGAAATATTTTGGAATATTTCTTTGGTTTTATAGATAAAAACAAGTTTAATGATTCAATAAAAAATATTGAAAAGGAATCAGAGTTTCAATTTTTTGTAAGATATATCCACAGAGAATCACACTCGGATTTTATTAATATTACAGACATGAAAGAAATCGACCCAGTTATTTTTAAGAAGGCGTTTAAAAAAATATTTGAAATTGCGAGTCATGAAGAACATTACAATAAGATGATGTCTAGTTAAAATAAATTAATTTTCTTATTCTTCAAAACCAACTCACTACTCACACACTCCAACACAGACCTTTGCTCCAATACTGACCCCTCTTTCAAAACAAATTCTGCATAGTCTCTGAGATCTACCGTTTCAATCTTTTCACTTCTTTTATTTCCTAAAAACATGGCTTGTAGTTTTTTGAATTTTTGTATTTCAGCATTTAATTTCGATGTTAATTTAACCTCATTTAAATTTATTGTCTTAATCATTTTGGTTAAAGCTTCGATTAAATCATTTTCATTTATAGCAGGATTTTTACACTTTCTATTTTTTGATTTTGTACATCTGTAATACACATGTCTATTCACGCCACCATTTTGTAATTTCTTAAATTTCTCGTCTGCTGTTATACCAGAACCACAAACTCCACACTTCATAATTTTAGTGAAAGCAAATTCTTTTCCTTGTGATTTGATCACTTGAGATTTAATTGAATTTCTTGCTTCTTCAAACAATTCTCTGGTAATAATGGGTTTATGTTTTCCTTCATACCAATTACCACCACCTTTGGGAAATTCAAATCTGCCATAATAGAAAGTATTGCTAACCAGTGTAAATAAATTCCCAAGACTTAAATGATATCCGTTTCGTGTTTTAAAATTAATGTCATATCGTAGCCATGCATGAACTTTTGAAACACTCCATTTTTCATAAGCTATTTTTTCAAAGATTTGTTTAACAACATAACCTCTGTCTGGATCTATCTCTACTTCACATTTAGCATTTCTATCATTAACTTTCCTATATCCTGTTGGAGGAACTGCTGGCCACAAACCCATTTCGCAACGAGTCCTCATTCCACGCTTCACATTGATACTTTTATTATCATTCTCAAGCTTTGCTTGAGAACATAAAATCATTAATAGAAATTTGTCGCTTGGAGAATTGGTAAATGTCTGACCATAGGTTTTAATTTGAATTAACTTTTTCTGATCCATTCGGTCCACGAGCTTTCCAAGATCTCCAGCATTACGAGATAAACGGTCTGGTGCCCAAGTGATAATTCCATTAAATATTCCAGTATCTATGTCTTTAACAATTTCTTCAAATACAGGTCTTTGGCCTGATTCTTTTGCTGAATGGGACTCTTTTCTAATTTCAATAATATTAAGTTTTTCATGCTCAGCAATTTGCGTCATTTCCTTTATTTGAGAATCAATAGACAGTGCTTGCTTTTCCTCTGTTTCGGTCGATTTACGAGCGTATAGACAATATTTAAGGGTAGTTTGATCTATATCTGCCATATATTATTAATGACAGAGAAGATTAGTTTTGCTAAGACTATGCAGAGCTAAAAATACGTCGCATACTCGTTCTTTTGAAAAAGCTTTATTTTTCAACAAAAGTTACAGTTGGCTGTAATTTTACTATGTGCAATATGTGTCACTTTTGTCACTTTTTGCATCTCTCGAAAGGGGTCGATTTGAATTTTTAAAATAGATAAATATGCCTTGTGGGGCAAGGTATAAAAAAGTCGCATCTCGAGAAGGGGCACATAAAACAAAGAGGTAGGCACGTAAGTGTCTACCGATTTTGTTTTAGTGTGCCCGTAGGAATCGAAAGACGGAGACCGCGAAGCCGACGAACGATAGTTCGTCGTAGGTCGAGTCGGGGCAGCAGATACTTATGAGCGTAGCGAATTAGTAATCTGCGCCGAGTCCTCGTGGGAGCACCAAAAAAAAGAGAATAGAAAGATATTAGTTATTTTATACTTCTTGTATTATTAACTCTCTCAATAAAATTTTGAGCCAACATTTCTCTTTCTTTTTCTTCTTGAATTGTCTGTGAAAATAACATTCCAGATATAGCATAATTGAATATTGCAATAGCAA
>CAZKXE010000049.1:0-4260 GCA_964556855.1 uncultured Candidatus Saccharibacteria bacterium | reverse complement strand
GTCTGATAAATTTGGACCAATTGCCTTGGAAGCTGATTCTGGGAAGACTTTGTTTGGTAACATTGGAGACGGCAGGGAATATTCTGAAAAAGTTGGTGACGATATCGATTCTGAGGTTCTGCGCCTAATGAGGGAAGCTCGCGAAAGAGCTGAAGCTGTTATTTCTGAACATCGCAAAGTCCTAAATATTATTGCTGAAAGATTATTAAAAGATGAAACTCTAGAAAGGGAAGATTATGAACAGATTCTAGAAGCTCAAGGATTACTAATTAAAGATAAGGAGTAACAAGTTCAAAGTCTGACTCGCGATTTAATTTAAAAATTATTTCTAATTGAAATTTACTGTAAAATTGTACATCCCCATACTGCACATTCCTAGGATTTGCCCGACTTCTGGTTCGTTCATGTCTATAATTTCTTCTCCTGTGACCTCAAGAATTTTTTGGTAATCAATTGACCTGATTACGAGTGATATTGAACAATCATAGGTTTCGTCAGTTTTGATGATTAATTTTGTTGGTATGCTGGCTTTGGCATCCGAAACTTTTGGAGAATATCCACCACGGGCATTAATTGTTATGTATTGAGTCCCGTCTACTATTTCAATATTTTCACTAATGGCAGGGTCATTAGCTTTACTATCGTGTGAATCAAAAATAATAAAAGAAACAATTATCGAGAGTAATATGATTGAGATAGAAATTGAAATATTTTTTTTCATAAGTTAATTATATATTAAAAATTGGATTAATAATTCCAAGACTTGCAAGACCAGAAAGGAAAGCGAACAACCCAAAACAAATCACAACAACACCGGCAGATTTTAGAAATAATTTAGAATATTTATTTTTTGAAAGCCTGCTAGAACCAAAAGATAGAAAAGCTAATATTGGTAAAGTTCCAAATGAAAAAGTTGTCATTATTAATAGGCCTGTTAAAAATGAACCACTGCTTAAAGCCGCTATCTGCATTGATTGGGTAAAACCACAAGGAAGAAAAAAAGTAGCAAATCCCAAAATGATTGGTGTAGCAGTACTGAATTTAATGTTGCGAAAAAAATTGAAGATTGAAGATGGTAATGTAATTTTGTTTATTTTAATAACTTCTATTAAATTTAACCCTAAAATTATCATGATAAAAGATGCTGCAATTCCAAGTATCGCTGATAATGTAAAATTAATTCCGATAGCCCTTCCGATAGATCCTAATATTCCTCCCAAAATAGCAAAAGTTAGGATTCGTGCCAGATGAAAAACAAAAAATGTCCTTGAAACATTCATGTTAGACTGAGATATTTTTGTTGATAGTGACAAAACAAGACCTCCAACAACAGCAAGGCAACTTGAAACTGAAGCGATTAGACCTATCAAGAAACTAGTGATAGGTGTAATATTCGCACCTAAACCAATATTTAATAAACCCGATTTCTGAAGGAGGAAAAATAAAATTACGAAAGTGAGACCAATCGGTATGGCGTACCAAATTTCATCGGAATTTTGGTCGATGACTTTTGTTCTTTGTTTAGAAATAATATAACCATTTGGTTCAATTATTTTTTTTACATCATTAAAAACCTCGTTCGTATCTTTTTTTTCGGTTGCGTTGATTTTCAAAATTCCTTTTTTAAGGTCAAAAAAACCGCTCTGGATGTAGCCGATATTTTTTAAGGAATCCTCTATAAAAATCTTACAGGATAAACAATGCGCACCAGAAATATAAAATGTAAAATTTCTCATATCTTGTGCGCCAACTAGGACTCGAACCTAGGACCACAGAGGTATAAGCTCTGCGCTCTACCAACTGAGCTATTGGCGCTCGTTGATTTATTGATTCTATTATTTTTTGAAGCCAAAGTCAAAGTAAAGTTTTTTATAATCAACTTTATTCAAAATGAATCTTTTCTATGCTGTTAATTTTTTCTGATATAGCAGGGAATTTTTTTAGGGTAGGACTTTGTTTTATTATTTCTGCAGCAGTATTTCTGGCTGCTTCAACCATTTTCAAATTTTTGATTGCTTCCATTCCGAGGTCGCTGACACCCCATTGTTTGCCTCCAATCAATTCTCCGGCACCACGTAATTTCAAATCGTATTCTGCCAATTCAAATCCGTTTTTAGCCTTAATTAAAGAATCTAATCTTTCCAAAGTATATTCATTTTTTGAATTAGTAAAAATATAGCAATATGCTTGATGATTACTTCTTAGAACTCTCCCTCTTAATTGATGAAGTTGTGACAGACCAAACCTTTCCGCACCTTCGATGATAATATTAGTAGCGTTTGGAATGTTTACACCGACTTCGACCACACTTGTTGAAACCAAAATATCAATTTCAGCATTTTCAAACTTTTTTATAACAGAGTCTTTTTCTGCTGGCTTCATTTTGCTATGCATTTCTCCAATTTTAAATTCAGGAAAAATTTCAGTTCGCAATCTTTCTGCTTCAGCTTTGACTGATTTAACATCCAAGGCAAATTGCTTGTCAGGATCTGGTTCTTCAATTCGTGGACAAATAACATAAGCCTGCCGGCCAGATTCTAATTCTATTCGAATTTTTTGATAAATTTTATTTCGGTTGGACGGAGTAATAATTTCAGTGATAATAGGTTTTCGTCCTGTTGGCATTTGATCAATTAAAGTTAAATCCAAGTCGCCATAAATTGTTAAAGCCAAAGTTCTAGGAATTGGGGTCGCTGTCATTGATAAAAGATGAGGAGTAAAACCTTCTTTTCGACTAACAGCCTGTCTTTGTTTTGTACCAAATCTATGCTGTTCATCAATAATCACCAAAGCCAAGTTTTTAAATTTTACATTTTTTTGAATCAAGGAATGAGTTCCAATTAGAATCGGAATTTGTCCTTTTTCAATCCAACTCAAAAGCTGAGTCTTGGAAATTTTTGTTGCTTCGGCAGGGTTAACTTTAGAAGGGAATTTATAACAACCAGAACCTGTTATTAATCCAACTTCAATTCCGGTATTTTCAAAAAATTTAATAAAATTATCAAAATGCTGCTTAGCTAAAATTTCTGTTGGAACCATATATGCTATCTGCAAACGTCCAAATTTGTTATCTTTTGGATTGGAATTGATGGTGCTAAATACGGCAGTTGCAGCCACGGCAGTTTTTCCAGAACCGACATCTCCTTCTAATAATCTAGACATTGGTTTGGGGCTGCTAATATCTTTCAGAATTTCGTTGATCGCTTTTTTTTGCGACTTGGTTAATTCAAAAGGGAATTTGCTAATAAAACCAGCTACTTTTTCTGGTGAATAATTTATTTCGTAAGAACTTAACTTTTCAGCCTGCTTTCTGTCTTTTTGTTTACTGATTTGGATGTACAAAATTTCTTCAAAGGCAAATCTTTTTCTTGCTGCCAGGGCGTCGTTATTTTTCTGTGGTGTGTGAATCCAAATTAAAGCAGTTTTTAAATTGGGTAAATTATATTTTTCTAAAATATCTGGGGGGATGGGGTCAGTTAAATTATCTAAAATTCCACTTCGGAAAATCTTTTTCAATGTATGGTAAAACCAATTAGAAGTAATTCCTTTTGACTCTGGATAAATTGGGTAAAGGTAGGTTTCAATTGCTGTTTCTTCTTTTGCTTTTTTTTCTTCACTTGTATCTTTGTCAGAATAATTATCTTTTTTAAATAAGCCGGAATCGCTAGTTGGTATTTGGCTTACTTTTTCAATTTTAGGATTAGTAATTGTTAATTGACCGGCTTTATTTTTTTGACCGACTAAACCGTCCAACCTAACATAACTGCCCTCTGGAAATAGCTTTGCAATATACGGCTGATTAAACCAAACAGCTTTAATTTTATTTTCACCGTCAGAAATTATAGCTTCAGCCATCGGAGTGTGACCACGAAAAGTTCTGCGAGCTGTAATTTTTTTTATCTCGCCATAGATAACTGCCTTTTGTTTTGGAGCGAGATTTGCAATCTGACTTTCTTGACCAGGATCACCATAACGAAAAGGAAAGTGAAATAATAAATCAGAAATAGTTTGCAAATTTAATTTTTCCAAAGCTTGCTTTTGCCTTGTAGTAGTTCGAAATTCTTTTGTTATTAGAGAATTTAATTCCATGACTTCATTTTAACAAACATTTATGATAATCTATTATAGCTAGGAAATTTAATCGTTGGCAACCTTGATTAATTAAAAATAATCTTTAATATTAAGAAAGTAATCTAGCAATAAATGGAGAGTTGGCTGAGTGGTCGAAAGCGCCTCACTGCTAACGAGGTAGGGTGTAAA
>CAZKXE010000048.1:0-4425 GCA_964556855.1 uncultured Candidatus Saccharibacteria bacterium | reverse complement strand
TAAATTTCAGTACTGAAGGTCGAATTTATAAAAATTAATTTAAATAAAAAAAATAAAATGCCAGTAAAAAAAACTGCAAAGAAAGTAGCAAAAAAACCAGTAAAGAAAGCTGCAAAAAAAGTTACTAAAAAACCAGCAAAAAAAGTTACTAAAAAACCAGCAAGAAAAGTTGCTAAAAAATCAGTAAAGAAAGTTGCTAAAAAATCAGTAAAGAAAGTAGCTAAGAAAGCTGTAAAGAAAGTAGCTAAGAAACCAGTAAAGAAAGTAGCGAAGAAAGCTGCAAAAAAAAGAAAATAATTTCTTTTAAAAAACTCCCCTCGAAAGAGGGGAGTTTTTTTATTATAAACCCCAGCATTTATTCAATCTTTTTTCTAGTTTTCAAATTAAATATAAGTGATATATTTATTAAATAAACTAATTAATCAAATAAAACATTATGGGCTTATTACAAAAAGTATTTGGAGATGATAACTCTCGAAAATTAAAAAAGTATGAAGAAAGATTGAAATCAGTAAACAGCTTTACTGAAGAATTTGTTAAATTAACTGACGATCAATTAAAAGCGAAGACCAATGAATTTAAGGAACGCTTAAAAAATGGCGAAACTTTAGATGAAATATCTTCTGAAGCTTTTGCTGTAGTTAGAGAAGCAGCTGACAGAACTCTTGGTGAAAGGCCTTACGATGTTCAAATTATTGGTGGTCTTGTTATTCACAATGGAAACATTTCAGAAATGCGAACCGGTGAAGGAAAAACTTTGGTTGCTACTATGCCAACTTATTTAAATGCCTTAAGCGGAAAGGGTGTCCATGTTATCACTGTTAATGATTATCTTGCCCGACGTGATGCTGTTTGGATGGGACAGATTTTTGAATTTCTTGGATTAACTTGTGCTGTCATAAATCAACAGGCATCATATTTGTATGACACTACTAAAATTTCCGATCCTGAAAAATTGGAGGAAAAAGATGAAACGAGAGACGAAGAAGGATCACATAAAATTGTTTATGATTTTCTAAAACCAATTACCAGAGGAGAAGCTTATGCTGCTGATGTAACTTATGGAACAAATAGCGAATTTGGTTTTGATTATCTGCGAGATAATATTGAACATGATCAAAATAAATTGAGACAACGTGACCTGAATTATGCGATCATTGATGAGATCGATTCAATTTTGATTGATGAAGCGAGAACACCTTTAATTATTTCCGCTCCCTCAACTGATGCGGAAGACCTATATTCAATTTTTGCAAAAATTGCTAGCAAATTAAATCCCGGGGAAGATTTCGAAGTTGATGAAAAAATGAAGGCGGTTACTTTGACAGACAACGGAATCAATAAAGCCGAAAAAGAATTAGGGATAGATAATATTTATACAGAAAAAGGAATTAAATATGTTCATCATTTAGAAACTGCAGTCAGAGCCAAAGCATTGTTTAATTTGGATAAGGAATATGTAATTCGTGATGGACAAATTGTTATCGTTGATGAATTCACTGGACGGTTACAACCTTCTCGACGATGGTCAGGAGGACTACACCAAGCAGTCGAAGCCAAAGAAGGTTTAGAAATTCAACAGGAGTCAAAAACTTTTGCTTCTATTACTTATCAAAATTATTTTCGAATGTATGAAAAACTTTCAGGTATGACAGGAACTGCTGAAACTAGTGCCGAAGAATTTTTCAAGGTTTACAGACTTGATACTGTTATTATTCCAACTAACAAGCCAATTGCCAGAATTGATAATCAAGATTTTATTTTCCAAACTGAGGCGGGGAAAATCACTACGTTAATAAAAAATATCAAAAAGATTAATGAAAAGGGGCAACCGATTTTGATCGGGACAGTTTCAATTGAAAAAAATGAAGAGCTTTCACATCATTTAACTCAGGCGGGCGTCAAACACAATTTATTGAATGCAAAAAATCACGAAAACGAAGCTGAAATTATTGCTGGAGCCGGTGAAAAGGGAGCAGTTACTATTGCTACCAACATGGCGGGTCGTGGAGTTGATATTAAACTTGGAGGGTTACCATTTAGCCAGGAAAAATATGATGAAGTTAAAAATCTCGGTGGTCTATATGTAATCGGAACCGAAAGACACGAAGCCAGAAGAATTGATAATCAGTTGCGAGGACGATCTGGTCGTCAGGGAGATCCGGGAGAAACTCAATTTTATGTTTCTATGGAAGACAGTCTAATGAGAATTTTTGCGTCCGATACTGTCAAAAACATGATGAATCGTTTTGGTATTCCAGAAGAACAACCAATTCAAAATAAAATTATCACACGGTCACTTGAAAGTGCTCAGACAAAAATTGAAGGATTTAACTTTGATTCTAGAAAGCAGGTTTTGGAATATGATAACGTATTGAACAAACATAGAATCACAATTTACGATAAAAGACGAAATATTTTAAAAGCGGATCATGATACCCTGGAAAAAGAAACTGACTTAATTATTGAAAAGGGGCAACAAGCCGGAATTGCAAATATCGCAGACATTATTAAAGAGAAAAAGGAAATTATATCAGCAGAAGAATGGTATAAAATTCTACGTAGAATTTTACTGCAGAGCATCGATAGTTTTTGGATGGAACATTTGGAATCTATGGATTATATTCGTTCGAGTGTTAGCTTGAGGGCTTATGGTCAGCGTGACCCATTGATCGAATATCAAAAAGAAGGCTTGCGACTTTATAAGGAAATGCTTGATAACATTTATATTAAAATTGCTCAAGTTATCCCAAATATTGGAGAAGGGGCCTTTAGTCAAGAAGAAGAAAAAATTAAGGCTAAAATTAGAAAAATTCAAGAAGAAAGTGGTAAAAAAGACGGCAACGGCGGTCCAAAAATTAAAAGTGAATTAGAAAAAATCGGCCGAAATGACAAAGTGACTATTATAAAAGAGGGAGAAGAAAAGGAAATGAAATTTAAAAAGGCCGAGGAATATCTATCAGATGGGTGGACAATCAAAAAATAGTTGATTGAAAAACAATTGAAAATATGGTATTTTGGTATTAATGAATAAAACTTCTCACTTTAAAAAAATTAAGGCAAATATTAAGGATAACTTTCTAAAAGGAGTCTCGATAGCCAATAAATATGTTAGAAATATTGGATATAAAGCAGCTTTTTTGGCTTTGTCTCTATTATTTTTTGCTCCAACAGCTACATTTGCCCTGGGAATTAAATTCCAACCGAATTTAAATATTACCAATGAAATTATTGCTGAAAATTATTATGTTGGAGGCGGTGATGTTTATATTGATTCAATTTTTGCAAAAGACTTAACAATTGCCGGGGGAAGTGTGTTTGTAAAAGGGCAAGTTTTCGAGGATGCTTCTATTTTTGGAGGTGATATAAGATTAGAAAATTACGTTGCGGGAGATTTAAAAGTTTTAGGAGGAACCGTTCAATTGTCATCTACTATTGATGGTGATTTGGTTATTTTTGGTGGAGAGGTTTTAATAAAAGAAAATGCAGTAATTCGAGGTAATGTAATTTTAGTCGGTGGCAAAATTCGACAAAATGCCAATCTACCAAATGATTCTAAAATTTTAGCTGGTAGCGTTTTGATTAATAATGAAATTTCTGGAAATACTGATGTTACTACTCAATCGATTAATTTTGGGGATAAGGCAAATATAACCGGTAATTTAAAATACTATACTCCAAGAAAGCCAGATAATGCAGCTGATGTTAGAGTTACCGGTTCGATTATTTTTAATGAAATAAAAAGCATCCAGGAAACAGGGGTCATTAAATCAGCTATCCTAAATTTTTTGAGTTTTTGGATTATTTTAAAATTTGTTAGTACATTAATTATTGCCTTCCTATTAATTTACTTATTTAAAGGGTTCGTCGAAGACATCAAAAAAAATGTTTCCCATTCACTCTTCGGTAACTTTTTCAAAGGGTTTGGATATTTGATGCTTTCATTTTTAGCGATCGTTTTATTGATGATTAGTTTAATTGGTTTGCCTATATCGCTGATTGTATCTCTAATTCTAATTATAATAATTGTGATTATGCCTTCTGTCGCTGGAATTATTGTTGGCCATTTGATATCTAAATTGTTAGGTAGAAAAAGTGAAAAGGAAGTTAATTTCCGGAATACTATCGTTGGTATAATTTTACTGACTTTGTTGCAATTTATTGGTATAGCAGGTGACGTGACAATTTTAATTTTCAACTTGGTTGCTCTCGGAACAATCTTTACTTTTTTGAAAAAGTTTATTTTTGGACAAAATTTTAAAATAAAAAATGATTAACCCATTCAAAAGAAAAATTAGATTAGTCACCCACGATGGAAAATTCCACGCAGATGATGTTTTTGCGACAGCCTTTTTAAAAATCTATTTTGAAAAAAAGGATAATAGGGGAGTAAAAGTTTTTAGAACTCGTGACCCAAAAAAAATG
>CAZKXE010000047.1:0-4673 GCA_964556855.1 uncultured Candidatus Saccharibacteria bacterium | reverse complement strand
TATGAACCCACCTTCAACGCCGAAGATTTCTTCAGCACCTTCAGTGATGCTGTAGCCAATGATGATTTCATAACAGACTCCCTAGCAGACATTAGTCGAAATGTAGATACCTACGGAGATATCTATGGTACAGATGACCCAGACATAGACTATACAGCAGAACTGAATTTCATAAAGAGAGTCAATCAAATCTGTCTAGGAGAAACCCTAACCACAGCAGAAGCAGAAGAAGAATTAGAAACATATATTGAATTAGGTACTCCGGAAGAATACCGAGATTACATCTGTCTGTCAGAAGATGCAGAAGATTACTATGAAGATAATTATGACGAACAGGAAACAGAACCAACACTTAGCCAATCTGATGTAGAAGACCGAATTAGAGAAATGATCATGGATCAATTTGGAGATAGACAATCAAATCAATCAAGTAGTGGTTATACTCTAGATGATCTTATGAAAGTTATCGCAATCATCCAAACTCTTCAAGAATCAGGACTATTAGATGGAACTACTTCTGTTAATTCAAATACAAACACAAATACCAATACATACACTAATACATCAAATACTAACTCATCATTCAATAGTTCATCTAGCTTAACTAGAAACCTACAAGTTGGCTCAACTGGAAATGATGTTAAAACTCTACAACAATTCCTAAACCAAAATGGTTACACTATCACCAGCTCAGGTCCAGGTTCCCGAGGTCAAGAATCTACATATTTTGGTGAATTAACAAGACAAGCACTAGCAAGATATCAATCAGCAAATGGAATTAGTCCTGCTAATGGATACTTTGGATCAATTACCAGAGCTAGAGTTACTGGGCAAGGTGGGCAGGGTGGTGGAACAACAACATTTCCATCAGAACTGGATATTATCAATGTTTATTAGGATATATTGGAATATATTTTAAATCATTATGGCAGTTGATAAAATCCCAAAAAAAAGTTAATCTTACTATTAATGGAATTCAAAGATAGTCCTTATTTTCATATAGCGCATGCCAATGACCTAAAAGGTAAAGACTGGGTAATTTATAGATTATTAGAAATATTGCCTGGCTTTTTGGCATGGGGTACGTTAATTTCTATGATAGTTTTTTCAGCGATTAAGCCATTGTGGGTTGCTGTTTTCATTATTCTCTTTGATTTATTTTGGTTATTAAAAACTGCCTATTTATCATTCCATCAATATTATAATTGGAGAAGATTAAAATATAATATCAAAGTTGATTGGCAGGCAAGATTAGAAAATCTTAAATACGAACACGTCGTGCATTTGGTGTTGTTGCCTTTTTACAAAGAAGGGGAGGAAGTAGTTGATCAAACCATCAACTCATTAAAAGATTCAAAATACCCAAATAATAAACTGATGTTGGTTCTAGCTGCCGAAGAAAGAGCCGGGGACGAGGCTTTGGAACTGGCAAAAAAAATGGAGCAAAAATATGCCAATGTTTTTCATAGCTTTTTAATTACTATTCACCCGAAGGATTTACCTGGGGAGATAAAAGGAAAGGGATCGAATATTGCTTATGCTGCAGAGCAGGCCAGAATTAAACTTCTTGATCCGCAAAATATAAAATACGAAGATGTTTTAGTTTCACCTTTTGATATTGATACTGTCATCTGGCCTCATTATTTTGGATGCTTAACTTGGCATTTTCTAACAGTTGAAGACCCACTTAATAAATCATATCAACCTGTTCCTTTATATAATAATAATATTTGGCAAGCACCAGCGATTTCAAGAGTGGCTGCTACTACATCAAGTTTTTGGCAAATGATTCAACAAGAGAGACCGGAAAAATTAGCAACTTTCTCATCTCATTCATTAGTCTTCAAATCTCTTTATGAAGTTGGTTACTGGCAGAAAAATATGATTTCGGATGATTCGAGGATTTTTTGGAATTTGTACTTGGCTAAAAATGGTAATTATGGAGTTGTGCCAATTTCTTATCCTGTTTCCATGGATGCAAACCTTGCACCAAAAATTAGTGTAACTTTAAAAAATATTTATAAACAGCACATGAGATGGATGTGGGGTGTGGAAAATATTCCTTACATGATGTTTGGTTTTTTAAAGAATAAGAAAATTAGTTTTAGAGAAAAATATAGTAAAACTACTCATCAGCTGACAGGATTCTGGTCTTTATCTACAAATCCGATAATGATTTTAGTGTTGGGATGGCTACCTATTATAATTGGAGGGGACGCTTTTCGCGATACCTTAATTTCTTATAATTTACCTATAGTAACTAGAATATTAATGACAATTGCTACAACAGGTTTAATTTTGGCTGCTATAATTTCTGCGTCACTTTTGCCTCCAATGCCTGATTATTATAGAAATAGAAAGGGAAGATGGTTTGTTCAAATTTTTCAATGGTTACTTGTTCCGTTCACTATTATAATCTTTGGTTCCTTACCGGGACTACATTCACAAACACGTTTAATGTTTGGAAAATATCTTGGTGAATTCTGGGTAACACCTAAACATAGGAAAAAATAAATCTTTTTAATAAAATCCTGTATAATAAATATTAATGAAACCGTTATCAAAAAAAATTAGAAAAATTAGCTTAATTATTTCGTTGGTCGCATTTATAATCATTGGGCCAATTGTACTTGCGTATTCTTTGGGTTATCGATTCAACGAATTAGAAGAAAAATTTGGGCTTGTTAGAACAGGTGGAATTTATGTACACTCTGATGTTGGTAATGCAGAAATCTATATTAATACCGAATATTACAAGAGTACCGGTAATTTTCTGAGAAATGTTTTTATTCAAAATATGAAAGTGGATGAGGATCATTTAATAGAAGTTCAAAAAAATAATTACCATAATTGGGCAAAAAAATTACCGGTTTATGAAGGTTATGTTACAGAAGCGAGAACTTTGTTAGTACCAATAGAGATTAAAAAGGATGCAATTTTTCCTTTTGTAAATATATCTGGTATTGGGACCACTACAGATGATGCCGAAACTATATATAACCCAGAGTACAAGGATTTAGAGATTTTATTTGGGTTGGCAAGTAGTACTATCGATACTGAAGTAAGTTTAATTAATGAAATTAATGGCAAGTTAAAAATTAACGCAAATGAATCATCCTCAACTACCTCAGGCCTAGCAACATCTTCTGTAGAAGTGCCTGATTATTTTATTAAGCTAGGAATTGAAAATCCTGAAGAACTTGATAATTTAATTATTGATAATGATGAATTGGCTTGGATTGAAAGTGGTGATATTTCAATTAACTGGATTGGGTCAATTGATCAAATTCCATACTATTTCTGTGACTTCAAGGATTGTGTTAACAAAATTGAACTAGATTGGGAAACTGATATTTCTAAGTTCGCTTTTATGCCGAATCGAAAAGATGTCTTGCTAGTTTTAAACAAAGAAGGTCTTTGGGCTGCTGAGGTTGATGATAGGTCTTCTAGAAATATTTTCCCAATTTATTCTGGTGAAGATTTAGATTTTATGATTAGTCAAAAAAATAAAATTGTTGTGCTTGATAACGAAATTTTTTACGAATTAGATTTTTAATATTAAATCAACTATGTCAGAAATAATAAAAGATAAAGAAGAATTAGAAGTAAAACAAAAAATTGGACACTATCATTTAATCAGTAGAATTATGGATGAAATCAGTCATATTTTTATTGATCAGGGTTTCCAAATAGTAACCTGCAATGAAAGCGATGATGAGTACCATAATTTCGATGCTTTAAATGTACCTGCCAACCATCCAGCCAGAGATATGCAAGACACTTTCTGGTTAAAAGATTTTCCTAAAAATCTAATGAGAACCCAAACCTCTAATTCACAAATTCATTATATGGAAAATAATAAACCACCATTTAAAATTGTGGCTCCAGGAAAGGTTTATCGATATGAAGCGACAGATAAAACTCATGAAGTTCAATTTCATCAATTTGAAGGTTTGGTTGTTGGCGAAGATATTTCTATGGCTAATTTAAAATTTGCTTTATTTGATTTACTAAAAAAGATTTTTGGAGATGATATTGAAATGCGCCTAAGACCAGGATATTTCCCATTTGTTGAACCTGGTGTAGAAATTGATATTCGTCGAAAAGATGGAAACTGGATCGAGATATTGGGGGCCGGTATGGTTAATAAGGCCGTCTTAAATAATGTTGGAATTGATCCAAATAAATACCAAGGGTTCGCTTTTGGGTTGGGTATAGATAGAATTGCAATGGTAAAGTATCAAACCGAAGACTTGCGGGATTTTTATAATGGCGACCTTCGATTAATTAATCAATTTTAATCATGTTAATAAACTAAAATTTTATTATGTTAATTTCATACAATTGGCTTCAAGAATATTTCAAGGAGAATTTACCAGAACCCCAGGATTTGGCAGATTTGTTGAACCTGAAATCATTCGAGGTTGAAGGAGTTGAAAAGGTAAAAAATTGTCTAGGTGTTGATTATGTTTTAGATGTTGATATTTTACCAAACAGATCCCACGATTGTTTGTCTCACAATGGTGTAGCGAGCGAGGTGAGAGCCATATTGGGTTTAGATTTTGAAGAAAATAATATTTTGGAACCTCAAGTAGATTTCGAGACTAATTTTGAAGTGAAAGTCAAACATGATGATTGTAGACGTTATGTTGGTTGTGAAATTCAGAATATAA
>CAZKXE010000046.1:0-4755 GCA_964556855.1 uncultured Candidatus Saccharibacteria bacterium | reverse complement strand
ATTTTAATAATTTATATAAAATGATATAATTAAATTCATGACTGAAGATTTATTTTTAAAAATCCCTGCAGAATTATTATGGGGCTTTTTGGTTATATTTATTCTTATATTCATATTTTTCTCGTTCAGTATCAAACATCATTGGAAATATTATGGAATAAAGGATAACCCCAAGATTTCCATCAAGGTGATTTTTTGGTTAATATCAATTGTTCTTATTTTACTTATGATGGTTTCTGTTGTTTTTTACGAAGCAAATCTAGGAGAACCCTTGAAATCTAGTGGTGTAAGTCAAATAAATGTAAATTATTCTATAAACATATGATTAATTTCGAAAAAGATGAGCACTTTATATTTGAGGTTAGAAAACATTGGTTAGTTTTTGCAGTAGAAGTAATTTTGATTATAATTTTTTCTATATTACCTATTATTCTACTTTTCCTTGCTTTAGGCTTAGATTTTAATAACCAATTGAATTTCATAAATTTTATCTGGTTTTATGTTTTTTTCTATTCAGGATGGCTTCTTATGTTGTGGGTTATTGGTAATATTATTTGGATTAATTATTATTTAGATGTTTGGATTATCACCAATAAAAGAATAATTGATATTGAACAACATGCACTATTTAAAAGAGAAGTTTCTGTCTTAAATCTAGATAGAATCCAAGACGTTACTTTTAGAGTAGAAGGAGTAACTTCGACCGTGTTTAATTTTGGAGATATTATTGTAAGAACAGCAGGTTCGCAGGATAGTTTTATTATCAGAGGTATTTCAAATCCCCCCCTTGTTCAGGAAAAAATCAATCAGGCTTTTAGAAATTCTACAGAAAAAAGGAATGAATCATAGTTAATGAAATATCACATCTAATTTGATATTTAAATTTAATTATAAAATATGTTATCCTAATAATAATATGATTGAATTTTTAAAAAATATTTCAGATGGGTTGGTAATTTGGGCCCAGCAAAGTGGATTAAAAGTAATAATCCTTCTTTCAGCTTCTTTTATTATTTATAAATTTGGAGGACGTGCAATTAAAAAAATTATCAGGGCAGCCGTTCCGGCGTCAGGCGATTTATCACCCGAAGAGGAAAACCGAAGAGAGGATACCTTGATTGCTATTTCTGTTGGTACATTAAAATTTCTAGTAGCATTACTGGTTTCTTTAATGATTTTATCTGAAGCAGGCGTAAATATTGCTCCGTTGATAGCAGGTGCTGGTGTTGTAGGAATCGCACTCGGCTTCGGGGGGCAGTACTTAATAAAGGATATCATTACTGGATTATTCATAATACTAGAAAATCAATATAGAGTCGGAGATGTTGTCACGATTTCTGGAATTTCTGGTGCAGTTGAGTCAATTAATTTAAGAGTAACAGTCTTAAGAGATTTAGATGGTGTTGTTCATCATGTCCCACATGGTGAAGTTTCCACTACATCTAATATGTCTAAGGGGTTTTCTAGAGTTAATTTGAATATTGGAATTTCTTATGGTGCCGATATTGATCAAGTAATAAAGGTTGTTAACCGTGTTGGTAAAGAAATGCAGTCTGATGATAATTTCAAAGACAAAATCTTGTCAGCTCCAGAATTTTTGAGAGTTGATTCTTTTGCGGAATCAGCAATTGAAATTAAAATCCTGGGCAATACAAAACCTTTGGCACAGTGGGAAGTGGCTGGTGAATTAAGAAGAAGACTAAAAACTGCTTTTGATCAAGAAGGGATAGAAATTCCATTCCCACAGGTTGTTGTTCACACAAAGTAAAAATTTAAATTATAAATAAACATAAAACAAAATGAATAATCACATAGACAATAGACCAAGAAAAAATACCCAACCAGAAGTTTTCACGCTTAAAAAAATTAATGATGCAATTGAAAATAGGTTAGACAAGATTGATCAAGAATTTACAGAAGGATTTAATTTTATAAAGGAAAATCATCTTTCTGTAACATTTTTTGGGTCAGCTAGAACACTTGAAACCGAAAAGGATTATGTCTTGGCTAGAGAATTAGGAAAAAGAGTTGTTACAGATTTAAATTATTCTGTTACTACAGGTGGAGGTCCAGGGATTATGGAAGCTGCCAATAGGGGAGCCTTTGAAGCTGGCGGAAAATCATTCGGGATGACTATTAAACTACCAATGGAACAGACAACAAATCCGTATCTTACTAATCATTTGGATTTTAAATATTTTTTTGCTAGAAAAGTGGTAATGTCTTTTTCTGCTGAGGCTTATGTTTATTTCCCTGGAGGATTTGGAACGCTTGATGAGCTTTTTGAAATTCTTACCTTAATTCAAACTAAAAAAGTCGAACCAACTCCTATAATCTTATTTGGAAAAAAGTACTGGAAGCCCCTAGATAAATTTATAAAGAAACATTTATTAGGAAGAGAAAAAATTGACCAGGAAGATTTGAATCTTTATACTATTACAGACAGTATAGACGAGGCAATTGATATTATTAAAAATGCAGAAGTTAGAACAGGTCTTGAATAAAATAATATGAAAAAATATATAATATTAGCAATAGCAGCATTAATCATAGGTTTTGTTTATTTTAACCAAAATAGTGATCAAAGTAGCGATGTAATTAACGAATTAAAAAATATGACAAATCAAAACAATCAACAAGAAGAAAATAATCAAGAAATAGAGAACAGTCAGGATAATAATGATGTTGTAGAAGAATCAAATTTAAAAATTGAAGTTATTTCAGCAGGTGACGGTGCGCAAGCACAAAATGGTGATACAGTTTCTGTTCACTATACTGGGAAATTAGAGGATGGCACAGTGTTTGATAGTTCAATTTCAAGAGGAGAACCTATTCAATTTATTTTAGGAATTGGACAGGTAATTCCTGGTTGGGAACAGGGAATTTTGGATATGAAAGTTGGTGAAAAAAGAAACCTAATTATTCCATCTGATTTGGCTTATGGCGATAGGGGAATTGTAGCTCCAACTGGACAAGTAGTTATTCCACCAAAGGCGACTTTATATTTTGAAGTAGAATTAATGAATGTAGAGAAATCTTCATAATAAATGAAGTTTAAAATAAAGAAAAAAATAAAAGGCCAATTAGGTCGTGCCGGAGTAATAAAAACACCGCACGGTAAAATTTTAACACCTGCCTATGTGACAGTTGGAACCAAAGCAACTGTAAAAGCATTAAAACCAGAGGATGTTTCTGGCTTGGGTGCTCAGGTGGTTTTGGCTAATACATATCATCTGTATTTACAACCAGGAGACGAAATTGTAAAAGAAGCAGGAGGACTTGGGAATTTTATGAATTGGTCTGGACCAACCATGACTGATTCAGGTGGTTTTCAGGTTTTTTCTCTTGGAGCAGCTTTTGGAAAAAATATTACTAAAGTAACAGCTGAAGAAGATCCTTCTAAATTGCTCAATTCAGAAACTGAAAGTAGTAAGTCACAGCGAGGTTTTATACCAGAACACTTTCAACCAGCAAAAGTTTTAGAGGATAAGGTAATTTTTAGATCACATATTGATGGTTCACCCCATGAATTTACTCCAGAAAAATCAATAAGTATCCAAAATAATATTGGCGCTGATATGATCTTTGCATTTGATGAATGTACTTCTCCGAATGAATCTATTTTTTACCAAAGGGAATCACTCGATAGAACACATCGTTGGGCCAAACAATCGCTTCAATACCATTTAAATAATTTCGATAACACCGATTACTATAAAAGAACTGGCGAAAGACAGTCTTTGTTTGGAATAGTTCAAGGAGGACGACATGAAGAATTAAGAAAGCAATCAGCAAAATTTTTAGCAGATTTAAAAGTAAAAAACCAGAAAGGAAAATTAATTGGATTTGATGGCTTTGGAATTGGTGGAAGTTTTGCAAAGACTGATATGAGTAAAGCTGTAAAATGGGTTAATGAAATTTTGCCAGACGAAAAGCCAAGGCATTTATTAGGAATTGGTGAACCAGAAGATTTGTTTATGGCTGTGGAAAACGGTTGTGATTTATTTGATTGTGTCGCTGCAACTAGAATTGGAAGGAATGGTCAAATTTATACAAACCACGGGAAAATAAATTTAAAAAATCAAAAATTTAAAAATGATTTCTCAAAAATCGAGGATGGTTGTGGTTGTAACACATGTCAAAATTACACAAAGGCATACCTCGCTCATTTATTTAGAGCTGATGAAATGTTAGCCGCAACATTAGCAACTCAACATAATCTATATTTTATAATTAGTTTAGTTAAAAAAATGAGAAAATCTATCTTGAACGGCGATTTCAATGAATTCAAAGATGAATGGTTGTTAGAATATAAGAAATAGATAATAAAAAGTAAAAAATATGATTATAATTATTTGAGTAATCTTTGACAAAATGTCACAAAAAGTTACACTTGTAAAGTGCCAGAATTTAAAATAGTTTCTAAACATAAACCAGCAGGGGATCAGCCAAAAGCAATTAAATCCCTGGTAAATGGCTTAAATAATAATCTAATAAATCAGACCCTTTTAGGTGTGACCGGTTCAGGTAAAACCTATACTATAGCTAATGTTATAGAAAAAGTTCAAAAGCCGACACTGGTAATTGCCCATAATAAAACCTTGGCTGCTCAACTTGCGCAGGAATTTCGAGAATTGTTTCCCAATAATGCTGTGCATTATTTTGTTTCTTATTATGACTATTACCAACCAGAAGCTTATATGCCTGGATCTGATACCTATATTGAAAAAGAAGCGATGGTTAACGCAGAGATTG
>CAZKXE010000045.1:0-5023 GCA_964556855.1 uncultured Candidatus Saccharibacteria bacterium | reverse complement strand
CACCGCAGGTTTTGCGTTTTAAATGGTGACGTGCATTTCAGGTGTTAATTCAGCGGGTTGTCTTTTTATGTAGATAATTAAAAACTTCTTTTACCTAAATAAATTAATAGCGTTATTAAAGTCATCTGGGTAGTCTGCTTCATAAAAAACTTTCTCATTATTTTGGTTTTTAAATTCAATTTTTCTAGCATGTAAAGCCAACCTATCAAATCCAAGCGCACTTTCCCTATTAGGGGCATAAATTCTATCGCCGATAATTGGTTTATAAATAAAATTCAAATGAACCCTTATTTGGTGAGTTCGTCCAGTTTTTGGTCTAGCTTCTAAAAAGGTGAAATCTTTTTTTTCAGATCTTTTTAAAACTTGGAAATATGTTTGAGCTTCCCTCTTTTGACCTCTAGTATTTTGCCCTGATTTATATTGCCGAAAATCTTTTCGACTTCTTCCAATTGACTCATTAATAATGAATGAATCTTCTTTTATATTTCCATATACAAATGTATGGTAGGTTTTTTCTATTTCTCTATTTTTAAATTTATTCTTATAATATTCAAAACTTTGCTGATTTTTGGTTACTAATAAAATTCCAGATGTTTCTTTATCAATTCGATGAACTATTCCAGGCCGATTAATTAATATAAATTCTTCTGATTCCTTATTTTTCTTTATTTTAAGAGGTTCACCAACTGTTTCTATTCCTGGATATTTTTCCAGCAAAAAATCGCAAACAGTATGTTCACTACTCCTTCCATCCGGGTGCACCATAATTCCGGATGGTTTATTTAAAATCAAATAATTTTCATCTTCAAAAATTATTTGGATTGTTTTTTCTGTTAATTCTTTCATCTTAATTAAAGATAAATTACATTAGAATTACTAACTGACTTTTAGAAATTTTTGGTGGGCGTTAAGGGACTCGAACCCCTGGCCTACTCGGTGTAAACGAGTTGCTCTAGCCAACTGAGCTAAACGCCCGCATTGTAAATAAATTTATTTACAAATATAAGATTACACTAAATTAAAATTAAATTCAACTATTTAAAATAAGAGAAATTAAAATTAATAATTTAATGTCCTCTCGGTAGGAATCGAACCTACATCGGAAGATTAGAAGTCTTCTGTTCTATCCATTGAACTACGAGAGGATAAGTAACAGGTTATCACTTTATTCCCTGTCATTCAAGTACCTTTCGAAATTATTCTGGCGCATTTCATAATTTTCAATAAAAGATGTTGCCCCTCCATATTCTAATTCTTTATTAAATTCTTGTTTAATCTCTAGATTATTTATATTCTCCAAAGCATTTTGGTAATAAAAATATGATCCCACAGCTGATAATCCAAATAAACCAAAAAATATCATAATGATAACAATCCAATCAGAATAAGGATTTGATCCAAAAATCGAAACTCTAAATCTTCTTTCCTTTAGATGCAGCGCTATTTTTTCCTTTATTTCTTTAATTTTCATATTTATTTAATTACTAACAACTTCAAATTTTAAATTTAATTCCCAATTATTTCTAATTTCTTTTAGGGTAGCTGAATGTATTGTTATAACAAATGGACTATTTTCAAACAATTTAAGAAACTTTATTACACCGCCCTCCTGCCCCACGATTGATGTCTCTACAGAAATTAAACCAAGTTCATTGTCGTTATTATCAGTATCATTCATTTGATTATCTCCGTCTTTATTAACTTTAGAATTTTTTCCTAGATTATAATCCTTGGTTATTTCTACATTTGAAATATTTATTGAAACACCAGATTCTGAGGCCATTTTTTCTAAGAAACTAAAAAACTCAACGATATTATATCCATCAACAATCAAACTATCTATTTGTCTATTTATTTCCTCCTTTTCCCATAGCTGTGTGGTAATTTCATCTTTATCAAACCTTTTAAGTGAAATTGCTTGATTGAATTTTTCTAAGCTTCCAGATGTCGACACGATATTTTTTGACACTAAAACATGGATATAAAGCAATCCTCCCAAAAATGTAACTACAAAAATTAACAACAGTACGTTTAGAGAGATTATTTGTTTTTTACTTAATTTTTCTATCATTTTATTTGATAATTATTAAAAGACTCAAGGCTTGTTTCAAAATCGAGATTGAATTCAATATTTGATTCCTTTGTTAAGTTTGAAATTGGTAAATTAATTCCCCTAAATAACCCATTTTCTTCTAGGGCAGACACAAAACTTATTAATGATTGACGATTTATTGCTTGCGCTTTTAATAAAATTTTAATATTTCTATTATCTAAAGAAAATTCTACTGAATTTAATTTTAAATTTTCGACTCCATTATTATTTAGAGTATTAATCTCTGACATAAAAATATCATAAATTGGGTAATAAATAGGATTCGGTTTTTTTATAATTTCGATTTTTTTAAAAATTTCATCCTCTAGTCTCTCTGATTTTAAAACTAATTCGTCTATGTTTTCGTTATTTAAATTTTCAGCTTCATTAATATAAGCGAGATTAACTTGTTTAACCAAAAGCAAAATTGAACTAATAAAAATCATATTGAAAATAATAATTATAATAAAAGTAGTTAATAGAATAGAGAGAAACCTCTGTTTATATTCACTCTTAATTTCTTTTCTATTATTTTTTAGTAGTAAGGCTAACATAATTTTTATTTAAGTGTTTCTATAGATAAGCCTATCGATACTGCATATTTTAAAGCTTTATCCTTTTTTATTTTGGGAACATAGTCTTCTAACGAAAAACAATTTCCCCAAACGTTTGCTGATTCAATATCAATTTTTAACGAATTTTCCAAAGCTTCTATTAATTTTATGTTTAACGCATTTTCACCAACCAGGAAGGCTTTTTCTATTTTCAAATTCTGATTATTATCTTTTTTAGAAGTAAACCAGTAGATCATGGTTTTATTTAACTCTTGTGATAATTTTATAAATTCTTCATTTTCAAATTGCCCATCTTTGATTATTTCACCTAAGTCAACTGAAACGGAAGATGTGTACTGAACTGCGCCATCATTAACAATTGTAATATTTATTCTGTCCTTCAAAAGTCTAATTAACAAATAGAGTCCATTATCACCATGTTTAATAACACTTCTAAAAACCGACACAGACTCTGGCATATATGAATAAATTTTAATACCAGCTTTCTCCAATAATTCAGTATATTCAGCAATAATCTTTTTAGGAAAAACGCTTACAGCAATATCAACAAACGAATCACTTTTCCTTAAAATGTGGTAATTAAAATTCACATCTGTTGCTGGCATTGGCACATTTTCTTCTAACGAAAATTTTATAGCTGAACCAAGATCTATCATTGCTGCCCTCGGGAAAGTAATTTGGTACAGGTAGGTTTTATTTTCAGGCAACGCCACTGATGCATATTGAAAATCATATTTTTCCTTAATTTCTTTTAGGGTTTCAATAATTTCATCTCTATTTTCTGGTTCGGTTAGATTTTCTATATCAATTTTTTTTTCAAGCATTACTTCATCAAAAAACACAGGGATTAGCCTATTTTTCTGTCTTACTAATTTTATAATTCTAACTGAGTCGGAGTTAATTTCCAAAGATACAGGATCAAGGGAAAGATATTTAACAATAGGAAAACTATCAATCAAGATTCTTTTTATATTTGATATTATTCGTGTTAAAGACATTTATTATATTTTAACACTTTTTGTAATTTTAAAAAATAAGATAAGCAAGAATTACAATTCCCACGATCAATAATATTAGATTTAAATACTTTAAAATCAGTTTTCCAAAATTTTCTCCTATGAATTTCATAATAAAAGCCACAATAAAAAAACGTAACCCCCTTCCCATCATAGAAGCAAATATAAAAACAAAATAATTAATTTTGAAAATCCCTCCAGCTACCGTGAAAATTTGATAAGGGATCGGAGTAAAGGCTGCTAAAAAAATTGCAGTGAAAGCATGGTTATCAAAGGTTACCTTCAAGGTTTGCAATTCTTCATGAATATCATAGAAATTAACTAATCTTTCTCCGTAAGTTTGGAAGAGATAAAATCCACCTAAATAACCAACGGTTCCACCAATTAATCCAAGTAGCGTTGTATAGAAAACAAATTTCAACCATTTTTGAGGTTTCAAAATTGTAATCAAGGCTAGAAATGGGTCTGGCGGAACTGGTGAAATAAAGCTATCGAAAAAAGAAACTACATAAACTACCTTTTCGGTTTTAGGGTTATTAATATTTTTAATAAACCAGTTTCTGATTTTTCTATCTTTATCTAGATTTAATTTAGAGATAAATTTCATTGTGAGATTTTTTATTATGATAATTTGGTACCTGATAAAATTTCAGTCCCTACTTTTAGAAGAGAAAAATTCCCAGTTTTATCTTTGGCAGCTAAAATCATACCCCGACTTTCAATCCCCCTAATTTGTCGTGGCTCTAAATTAGTTACAAAAGGACATTTAACACCAATTAATTCTTCTGGTTTAAAATATTCTGAAATCCCTGAAACAATTTGTCTTTCCTCGTTGCCAAACCTAACTTTCAATTTTAAAAGTCTATCTGCATTTTCAACTTTCTCAGCTTCTATAATTTCTCCAACCTTCATTTCAATTTTTGAAAAGCCGTCGTAATTTATAATGTTAGGTTGTGAAGATTTTTGACCCTCTTCCCCCGCCTTTTCATTTTTTTCCTCTTTAATTTTTTCCTGGGTAATTTCTACTTTATCCACTACTTCGTCTGTTTTATCTAAATCATCTTTTAATTTTTTAAAGAATTTAATCATATTAATTTTGTTATTATTTTATTAAAATTTTTCTACTCAAGAAATTAAATTATTTCCTCTTTCTATCCAAGTGCGCTTGTAAAATTATAGCCGCTGCTGATGCATCTATCATATCATTTTTCCCTTGAATTTTTTCAGCTTGCATAGAAGTCATAAATTCTGGTTCCAATTCAACATCAATTTCCATTGTTTTTTCAATCACCTCTTTTAAATCAATAATGTCTGACATAATAGCATTGTCTTCCATTTTG
>CAZKXE010000044.1:0-5195 GCA_964556855.1 uncultured Candidatus Saccharibacteria bacterium | reverse complement strand
TTAATTTAGCTTTTTTCAAAACCTTCCAAAATCTATATACATGAAACATGAAAAAAAATGTTTTAATTATAGAAGACCATCCTATAATTTCAGAAGCTTATCAAAATGCCCTTATTTTTTATAGTTTGGGAAATAAAAAATTTGAGTTTTGTATTGAAATAGCTAATAATTGCGAACTGCATATAAAAAAATCAAGAAAGCATTAGAAGAAAAAGCTATTGACCTTTTCTTTTTAGATATTAGACTTCCAAAATCTAATAATGGCAAAATTTTATCAGGAGAAGATTTAGGTCTAATAATAAATAGGCTTTTGCCTGACGCTAGAATTATCGTTTCTACAATGTATGCAGATAATCATAGAATACATAATATACTTAAAAATATTAATCCCCTAGGTTTCTTAATAAAGAGTGATATTGCTTCAAAAGAATTGAACCAAGCAATTGATTGCGTCATGAAAGGACAGCCTTATTATAGTAAGACTGTTCTTGAATTATTACGCACACAACTGTCTAATAATTTTATATTAGACAAAATAGATAGGGAATTACTTTATCTGTTGTCAATCAAAACAAAAACGAAAGACTTACCAAATATTCTTCCTCTTTCAAAGGCGGGTGTAGAGAAAAGAAAACGCCACCTCATGGATGTTTTTGATATTAAAGAACATGAAGATAAAGATTTAATATTACAAGCCAAGCAAAAAGGTTTTATTTGATTATTAAACACTTTTGCAACATGCAAAAAGTAAGGAGAACACCTACATTTCGTAAGGTAAAAATTTAGGCTTTTTCAAAATAAGACAATAATTTTACTAAACAATCTTCCTGTATGAAGTCACTAAAATATTTGTTTATGCTTCTGCTTATTCCCACCTATTCATTTTCTCAATATGAAGTTTCGGGTATTGTTAAAGACTCAAGTGATATTTTTATTGAATTTGCAAATGTTGTATTAACAAATCTGGATAATGAAATTATTTCAGGAACTATTACTGATGGAAATGGAATTTTTAATTTGTCCGTTGAAGAAGGAGAATATAGGTTAATAATTAGTTTCATAGGCTACCAGAATTGGACAAAAAATATTACTGTTTCAAGTGATAATGATTTTGGGGTTATTACTCTTATTGAAAGCAAAAATGAACTTGATGAAGTTTTAGTTACCGCTAAAAAACCTATGATAGAACAAAAGGTTGATAGATTAGTATTCAATATTTCAGAAAATGCCTTTGCTAAAGGTAAAAACGCTTTAAAAGCTTTGGAGTTGGCTCCAATGGTTTGGGTTTCATCAAAAGGAGATATTAGCATTAACGGTCGAGGAGGTGTAAGGGTTGTTGTTAATGGAAAATTGCTTCAAGAAGAAGTATCTCAAAGTTATTTAAGTAGTCTTCGTTCTGAGGATATAGAAAGTATCGAAATTATTCCTAATCCCCCAGCTGAATATGCAGCTGAGATTAAATCAGGAATAGTTAATATTATTTTAAAAAAGAATATTCAAGAAAGTTTAAACGGTAACATTAATACATCTTATACTCAACATAGATTTAGCTCATATAGTGGTGGTGGAAGCTTAAATTATAAAACTGGAAAATGGTTGTTATATGGTAGTTATAATTATAGTCAAGACAAAGATTTTTTTGATAGAGAAGTAGAAACTGTTTATGAACCTGAAAACACTAAAAGACTTACAAATTTTCAAAGTATTGAAAAAAGTGTTGGAAACACCTATCGTTTTGGGTTTGATTATGACATTAATTTAAAACATCAATTAGGAATCGAGTACTATTCATATAATAACAATTTTAGGGAAGCTATTGATAATGAGGTTATTTCGTTCAATAATGATGTGCTTGCAGAAGTTGTAAAAGGAGATTACCCAGGTAAGGTTGATAAGAAGAAAGAATCCTATACGCTAAATTATAATTGGGAAATAGATACAATAGGAAAGAAATTAATTTTTTTAACGGACTATTATATATACAATAAAAAAAGAACATCTGATTATTTTGATAATATATATAATTCAGATGGTACTTTTCTTGATTCGGAAATTTCAAGGGGAAAAGTAGGAGAAGACATTGCTATTTTGACTTCTCAATTAGATTATATCCATCCATTAGAAAAAACGACTTTTCAAGCGGGATTTAAGTTTAGTGATGCTAATCTAGATGATGAAAACACTCACGAGGTATTACTAAATGAAATTTATGAAATTGATCCACAGAAGACGACATCATACGACTTTAATGAAAAAGTCTCAGCTGCTTATTTAAAGGCATCAACTGAATTAGGTAATATTCAGTTTCAATTCGGATTGAGAGGAGAATATACTCAAAATCAATTCAAAAATAATCCAGAAAAAAATTACTTCAGTGCCTTCCCTTCGGTCTTTGCAAATCATAATATCAATAAATTGAAAAATACCAGTTTGAGATATTATTATGGGAGAAAAATAAGCAGACCATCTTATAACTTAATGAGCCCTTATGAGTATCTAATAGATAAATATACTGTTTTTAGAGGTAATGAAGATTTAAAACCGCAGTACAACAATAGGTTTAGTATAACTTATTATATCGGAAATAAGTATTCATTTCAAGGCTTTTACTCATTTACTAAGGATATATTTGATATTGTAGAATATAGTGATCCATTGGACAGCAGTATAAATGTCGAGACAACTGAAAATATTGGAGAATCTCATTCTTACGGATTTCATAATAATAATAATTTAAAAATTGCAAAATGGTGGAAAACCTATACTGGTTTGGGAGTAAATTTCACAAAGACTGCATCATATGATAAATCCTTTAAAACAGACAATTTATATTTTTACATTAATCATAGAAGTAGCATAAACCTTCCATTAGGGCTTGATTGTACAATTAATGCTAGATTTTTATCTCCAGCTCTAGAAGGTATTTATGAATCTGATGAAATTTTCAATTTTAACTTAGGGTTGCAAAAAGAAGTTCTAAAAAGCAAATGCACAATTTCCTTAGATATCAGTGATGTTTTTTATACTGGAGGTAAATATCACTTGACTTCTAATTACAAAGACCAATACAGCAATACTTATGTTGAACGTCCTGGGCAAATTATAATGCTATCATTTTCATACAATTTTTTCTCAGGAACAAAATTTAAAAAAGAGAGAAAAGAGAAAAGTAATCAAGAAGAGTTACAAAGAATCTAAAAATTATTGTTTGCAAACAAAAAGCGGTAACCGAAAAGCTAAAACAGAGTAGGTGAAATTTTTAAATTTACTATTATAAGTAAAAAGTTTTTAAAGCATCAAGCTGAAGAACTCCTTAGCTCTGAATTAATTCAGATAAAAGGAGGTACAGAAGATGAAATTATTGCAGCATGTGACACAGGTTGCGAAACATGTGCAGTTGAATGTTCCCTAGGATGTAAGAAAAAAAGGTAAGGTAACTTTTTTGCACTTCAGGTTAAATTTTTAACCTGAAGTGTTTTTAAAAATTTTAATAAACCCAAAATTATTCTTAATAGTCTTAAGATATTTATGAATGATTATAGAAATATTTTCTCCATTGACAAAAAAAATGATTAAATGTGATAAGGCTTAAATTATTTAAAATAATTAAAAATATCCATCAGTATTATTAAATACTGGATAAAACTAAATAAACTTAAAGTAAATGAAAAACAATAATAAACCATTAATACTAAACCCAGAATATAAATTAAGACATGATGATGATAAGGTGTTGTTAATAGTAAAGGATCTTAATGAAGTTAAAAAATATGGAGCTGAAGAAGAATATACTGGTTTAATTCACCCAATCCATGCTATGATGCTGTCTTTTTTTAATGGAAAGACTTTTGATGAAACCATTACTGAAATTCATAATTACTTTGGGATTGAAAAAAATATTATTAAAAAAACATTCGAGAAATTAGTTTGTAATGATGAATTTATTAAAATAGATTTTTCAAACACATTAATCTATTTCCCTAGAAATGTCATTATTCCAATGACAGAAGAAATGACAAAACATGATTATGAACCTGAAATGTTTAAATACAATAAGGTGAATTTAAAATTTAGGAGATTAAATGCTCCTCTAGATTTGACGATTAATTTTACGTCTAGATGCATGACTGATTGTATTTATTGTTATGCCGATAGACGAGAAAAAGTTGATTGTACAATACCTTTAGAACGCATTTATGAATTGATAGATGAAGCAAAAGAGCTTGATTTAAGGTCAATTGATGTAATTGGAGGAGTGTTTTTTCTCTATAAACATTGGCACGAAGTTTTGGCTAAACTTAGACAAAATGGATTTACACCTTATTTGACAACTAAAATTGCTATTAAAGAGGATGTGATAAAAAAAACAAAGAATTTAGGGTTTACCAGTATTCAAATTTCATTGGATACAATGAGAAAAGAAAATTTGTTAAAATCCGTTCAAATAAAAGAGAAATATTTTTACAATATGCAGAATACCGTTGAGCTTTTAGAAAAATATGATTTAAAAGTTCAAATAAACACTATCCTTTCTAGTGCTACTGATTCTGTGGATGATATCAAAAGTTTGGAAAAATTCTTTTCCAAGTTTAAAAACATTATTACTTGGAGAATAAATTATGGTGAATATTCAATGTATTTAGGTGAAGAAGCCTTTAGGAATTACAAAGCATCTAAAGTGAATGTTTCTAAAATCAATAAGTATATTAAAAAGATAAATTCAAAAAATATTTTTGAATTTAAAATTGAAGAGGTGGGTATTGAGGGAAATGTTAATTATCTTAGTGTTAAAGAGAAAAAAGATAGTTTTGAAAAGAGGGCAACATGTACTGGTAATCTTTATGCAATGTATATTTTACCAGATGGAAAAGTAACTATTTGCGAAGAACTATATTGGAATGAACATTTTATTATCGGTGATGTCACAAAACAAAGCATAAAGGAAGTTTGGGACTCAGAAAAAGCAAGAGATTTGTTTTTCTTAACTCAAGATAGAATTAGTGAGGATAGTGTTTGCAAAACTAGTGAATCGTTTGATGAGTGTAGAGGTGGTAACCCTAAACAGATATGTTGGAGAGATACTATAAAAGCTTATGGGCATAATAAATGGGATTATCCTGACTATAGGTGTCCACTAGGTCCAACGGTGGAAAAAGAAATATTGGCATAGGCGACTATCAAATATTCTTGTTAAA
>CAZKXE010000043.1:0-5533 GCA_964556855.1 uncultured Candidatus Saccharibacteria bacterium | reverse complement strand
TGTCTAATTACTTGTAATTAAAGTAGGAAACCCAAGTTAAATTTAGGTCTGGGTTAAGGTAGTCTAAATAATTATGCTCCAAGAACATTTAAAAAAAATACTAATTGAAAATAAGCACATAACAGCTGAAAATTTTGATAGAGCCGTCAAAATTGCTGATAAGAATAAAATTAGTGTGGAAGAAACTCTCGTTAACGACGAATTTCTAAATGAGGATGTTCTGGGACCGATTATTGCGAAGGAATTGAATATACCTTTTGCCAATTTGCAAAACGAAAGTATTCAGGATGATTATCTAGAATATTTACCAGAATCAGTTGCTACAGCTCAGGAAGCTTTGATTTTTGAAGTAAATGAAGATTCCTTCAAGCTGGCGACTACTAACCCAGATAATTTTAAGCTAATTAAAAATCTAGAAAAAGTAATAGATAAAAAAGCTGAAATCTATTACGCACCTCCGAGCTCAATTAAAAAATTCTTACTTTTCTACAAAAATAATCTACCTCAGGATTTCAGAGATTTTGTTGATAAATTTCAAAAGACACAAAATGATGAAATTATTGTCTTAATGCTTAATCGCTTAGTTGATTATGCTTATGAAAATCAGGCTTCTGATATTCACATTGAGCCAGGATCAAAACAAGTTGTTGTTAGGGTCCGAATAGACGGGCTACTTAGAAAAGTAGCTTCATATCCCTTAGAAATTCACCCTAAAATCGTTTTTCTGGTAAAAATTAAATCACATTTACGAACCGATGAACACGGAATGACACAGGATGGTCGTTTTTCTCATTCTGTTAAAAAAAATGAAGATACTAATAAATTCGACATTCGTGTCTCAATTTTGCCAGTTACACATGGAGAAAATGTTGTTATGAGAATTTTGGCTGAAAGGTCAAGGAGGCTTTCATTACACGAACTAGGTTTAATGGAGGAGGATTTGGAAAAAATAAAAAGGATGGTAAGTCAACCTCACGGAATGATTATCGTTACAGGTGCAACAGGAGCGGGTAAAACTACAACATTGTATGCCATCTTGCAACTTGTTGATAAAAATAAATTAAATGTTGTAACAATTGAAGATCCTGTTGAATATGCGATGGAAGGAATTCAGCAAATTCAGGTTAATAAACAAAAGGAACTTACTTTTGCAAGCGGTCTTAGATCAATAGTTCGACAGGACCCAGATATGATCATGGTTGGTGAAATCCGTGATGGAGAAACTGCATCAATTGCTGTTAATGCGTCATTAACAGGTCACGTCCTTTTCTCAACACTGCATGCCAATGATACAGCTACCGTTTTTTCTCGAATGACCGAGCTGGACATTGAACCATCTTTGTCCGCCACATCACTAACAATGATTATTTCTCAACACCTTTCCAGAAAAGTTTGTACCTATTGTGGAGAGGAACACGAGCCTACTGAACAAGAAATTGCTTATGTTGAAACTAACCCTTATTACAGTCAGGTGGTAAAGGATAATTTTCCTGAAATTAACAATGCAAATGATATTAAATTTAGAAAAGGAAAGGGTTGTTCAATGTGTGGTGGAACCGGATATCTTGGGAGAATTGGTATTTTCGAGATTTTAGAAGTTAACGATAGTATTAGAGTTATGGCTGCAAAGGGAGCATTGGCACAAGACATAAAAAAACAAGCCATAAAGGATGGAATGAAACCATTAGAATATTGGGAGCTTTATCATTTAATAAAAGGAACTACTACCTTATCAGAGTTATTGAGTCCTTTATCATAAAATTTAATTATGGCTAAAAACATTTTACAATTTCAACAAAACATAAAAGAGAAGGACCAGATTGACCTTTCTCGTGACCTTTCTATTTTATTAAGGACAGGTATAACAATAAATGAGGCTGTTATTATGATTAAAAGCCAAACTAGATCTAGTTTGCTTAAAAAACTACTAGCAGAGATCCAAGTATCGGTGGAAAATGGTTCTACGTTGTCATCCGCACTTGATAAGAGTAATTATAGACTAAAAAGCGTTTTTATAAACTTGGTAAAAGCAGGTGAAGCCAGCGGAAGTCTTAGCCAAAACCTAAATTTCATCTCCGAGTGGATAGAAAGAAACGTTCAGTTAAAGAGAAATATTAAATCTGTGACACTATATCCAAAAATTGTAATATCCGCAGCATTTATTTTAGGAATGTTCTTGTCTATTTTTATTTTACCTAAATTAATACCAGTTTTTAATTCAATGAGTCTTGAATTGCCGATGGTAACTAGAATAGTATTAGCCACAGCAGTATTTTTTAGAGATAAGAGTTGGGTTGTAATTCTTACTGTCCTAATTGCTTTTATTTTATACAAGATTATATCAAAGGTTATATTTACCAGAAGGCTTCTTCAAAATTTTTATCTTGCGACACCTTTTTTTGGAGGCCTTATGAAGTCTTACGAATTAGCACTATTTTCTCAACTAATGTCTGTTCTCCTTAAATCAGGATTAACTATAAATCAGGCATTTGAGGTGGCTGGTTCTGAAACTAGGAATGTTCCTTACAACGATTCATTTATAAAAATTAAAGATAGGTTGATTCAGGGTGTTTCTTTATCTGAATCAATCAAAAATTTCGAAAAATTGTACGCAAATAATTACTCAAGTATTATTCTTGTTGGAGAAAAAACCGGAACATTAGAGGAATCGTTTAGAAATCTTGCTGATTATTATAATAAGGATATTCAATCAAGAACAAAGGATCTACCTACTATTATTGAACCGATACTACTTTTATTTTTAGGAATAATTGTTGGTGTTATAGCATTGTCAATTATTCTACCTATCTATCAATTATCTAGTGGTCTACAATAGAATGTAATACAATTCTATTGTAATTAGATATTTTGAAAAATAACATTTCAAATAATGTTTAAACCTAATAAAAATAAGAATAAGAATTTTAAAAAAGGTTTTACTCTTGTCGAAATACTTTTGGCTATTACTCTGCTTATTACAATAGGTGCTTTATCTGTGCCGGTAGCATTAGGCATCTATGATAGGCAGATGAATCAAACTGTTACTGATGAAATTTATACAGCTCTAAAAAAAGCACAAGCTTACTCGATGTTAGCAAAATCAGACAGTCAGTTTGGTATAAAATTTGATAATGCCAATAATTACTTCGTATTGTTTCAAGGCGATACATATAGCGAGTCTGATGTACAAAACGAAAAGTCGTATATTTACAGTAATGAGATAGTATTTGAACCTAGTATCAATGAAGATGTCATTCTTTTTGAAAAAAATACAGGATTACCAACTACAACTGATCCAGTTTTTTCGGCTACTACAACGATCACCGTTAATCTTGGTAATAATGTAAAAAAAATTAGGGTTTGTGAGACGGGTTTAATTGAAATTGGTGATAGTTGCGATTAGTTATAAAATTGTACTTGTTAAATATAATTAATTGAATAGATTTGAAAAAATAAAATGAAATCAAATAATAAAAATAAACTAGCAAAGATATTAAATCAAAATGGTTACAGCATTATAGAACTAATGCTAGCTGTTGCTATCTTCAGTATAACTATTTCTGGTATTGTTTTTTTAATGATTGATATCCTAAAGTCATCCGATAGGGCTGTAGTTCTAAATCAAGCTACATCACTAGCATCCGAAGGCTTGGAAGCTGTTAAATCTGTTGCTATTGAAAATTACGAAACTAATATTCTACCTCTAGATGGTTTTTCTGGGTCACTGGTGTTTAATAATGACTCAGAATTGTGGAGCTTAGTACCAGGTCCTGCGGAGAATATAAATTCAGTTTTGGTCCAGTCGGAATCTCGTAATTTCGAAAGAATTATTTACATTGATGAGCTAACCACTGATGAAACTGCCACATCTTCCTTGAAATATGTCAGAAGTATTGTTAGTTGGAACGAAAATCAATCAACAACAACTCTTGAAATGGTGATAAGTAATTGGAGTAGATAGTTTTTAATTTGTTATAATTTAAATATGAAATTCCTACTTAAAAAAAATAAAATATACAAGGTAAAGAATCAAGGATTTACTTTGGTTGAATTTATGCTGTATTTTACAGTAACTTCTGCAATTCTAACTGTAGTAATTTTAATTTTTATGAACTTGATGGATTCAAGAGTAAAAATTCAGGCTCATAATGAGGTTAGTCGTTCAGGTAGAAATGCAATAGAAGTTATTAGTAATGAAATTAATAATGCATTTTTAATAAAAGCAGCTAATGAATAGTATGATAAGACAAAACCAGAATAAAGAAATATTTAATAAAATCAAACTCGCTGTATTATTTGTCTACGCAGTTTCTGTCTTTATTTTTTTTGTATATGAATTTATGTACGCAGCCGATGTTGATAATTTGGTCCCTGACATGACTGATAATAACAACCCAGAAGGTGCTGTTAGCGATATTTTAGGACAAGCTGGCGCATATACTGTGTTTGATGGATCAACAACAACCACTCATACTATTGCCAGTTCGACTCTACCAGAGGTTTGGATTGAATATCAATTTGCTACTGGCACTGTTGTTAATGGGTATAAAATATATAAAGGGTCATCCAACCCTCCTGTAAGTTTCAATCTTAGTGGGTCCGATAATGGTGTTAGTTGGACTAATTTAAATACTCAGAATGGATTAGATTGGAGTAGTGATGAATCTTTTGAGTTTTCCCTTAATTCTGTAAACATTAGTGATTATGATTATTACAGACTGACTATAGATGACTCAACAACCACAATTAATGAAATTGAATTTTTTAATTATTCATTAATAATAAATGCGACTGGCACAATGGCAAGCTCTACAACAGCTACTTCAACAGATACAGATCCTGCTACGGTGGTTAAAAGTAGCGGTTCTTTTACCTTCAAAATGGTTAATAATGCCACTACAACAATTAATGATTTAAAAATTCATCAGGTCGGTACACTTGATGTTGATCAGTATGTCACAAATCCTACATTTAAATACGCAACTACTTCTGCACCAGATTCAACATGTCCTGAACATAACAACGATCTGATATTTTTCGCAAGCACCACAGATTTTTCTAATGGTAGTACAACAATAAGTAATATAGATGGGGTAGAGATAAGTCAAAATCCGACTTGTTTTTATATTGAGTATGATTTAAAAAACATAGACACAAATTTTTGGTTTGCCGGCCAGTCAGTTGATTTTGAAATTATTGATTTATCTACAAGCCAGAAAAATAATTTAATTTTTGAAAAAAACAATATCGATGGTGAAACAGTCTTATTGCAGGAGGGAGTGCAAACTTTAACCCTTCAGATGTCTAATGACACTGATGATTTAAGTAAATTTTATGTAGAGGAAGGTGTTTTGTATATTGAAAAAACCTATCAAGAAAGAAGAAGATTAACATCACGTGATGTTAATGTTACAGCTGCTAGGTTCCAAAAAATTGGCGAATATCAGGTCAAGGTTGAATTAATAATCGAATATTCTGGTGGATTAAATATAGGAGCTCCTATTCAGGAATATTTTACGACAACAGTTAATAT
>CAZKXE010000042.1:0-5561 GCA_964556855.1 uncultured Candidatus Saccharibacteria bacterium | reverse complement strand
GTTGAAAAAAGAAAAAAAGATATTCCATTTTAGATGCAACTCAAATGTCGATTACTAATTCGATTGAATTTTTCAAAAATTTAGATTTGACTGAAAATGAAAAAATGATTGCCAAGGTTGTAATGAAGGAAATTGAAGAAAGATTGAGGTTTATGTTTAATGTTGGTATTGAATATTTAACATTAGATAGAAGGGCCCACACCTTATCAGGCGGAGAATCACAACGCATAAGGCTAGCTTCGCAACTTGGCTCTGGGTTAGTTGGTGCCACATATGTTTTAGATGAACCCACGATTGGACTACACTCGAGGGATAATATGAAGTTAGTACAAACTCTGCTTGATTTAAGAGACGCGGGGAATACGATTATAGTGGTAGAACATGACGAAGATACTATTTTTGCAGCTGATCATCTTGTTGATATCGGACCAAAAGCCGGAATTTCCGGAGGTGAAATTGTTGTAAATGAAGATATGAATACAATTATGTCTGCTGTTAAAAATAATTTCAATTCTGTTACTGTAGATTATCTAAGAGAAGACATGATGATTGATATGCCAAAACAGAGACGAACTCAAAACAAAGGTGAAATAAAAATTACAGGAGGTTCTGCATTTAATATCAAAAATCTAGATGCTAAAATTCCACTTGGTAAATTTGTGACAGTAACAGGTGTCTCTGGTTCTGGTAAATCTACCTTGGTTCATGAAATTTTATATAAAAACCTAAGAGCCCGTTTTGATCGCCGTTATAGAAGTAATGAAAAAATTAATTGTAAAGACATTACTGGCACCGAATATATTAGTAGAGCGATTTTAATAGACCAGTCACCAATTGGAAGAACACCGCGTTCTAATCCGGCTACCTATACCGGAACCTGGACATTTATTAGAGACCTTTTTGCCGAAACAGAGGAGGCCAGATACAGAGGTTGGAAACCAAGCCGCTTTAGTTTTAATGTAAAAGGAGGAAGGTGCGAAGCTTGCCAAGGCAATGGTTATATTGCTGTTGAAATGCATTTTCTACCAACAGTTTATGTACCTTGTGATGTTTGTAGTGGGAAAAGATTTATGAAAGAAACTCTCGAAGTGATATATAAGAAAAAAAATATTTATGATATTTTAAAAATGACTATCGACGAGGCAATTGCATTTTTTGAAGACATCCCGGCAATTTATGATAGATTAAAAACCTTGGTTGATGTTGGACTTGGGTATTTGGAATTAGGGCAATCGGCTACAACATTGTCTGGCGGAGAAGCTCAGCGTGTAAAAATATCTAGTGAATTATATCGAGCACACTTACAAAAAACTATTTATATTTTAGATGAGCCAACAATTGGTTTACACTATGAAGATGTGAAAAAATTAATTGAAATTCTACAGAAACTTGTTAATGCAGGAAATACTGTATTAGTTATCGAGCACAATATGGACCTAATAAAAAATTCTGATTATATTATCGACATCGGCCCAGAAGGTGGTGCGAATGGAGGAAATATAATTGCCAAAGGGACACCAGAACAGGTCGCTGAATCAAAAGATAGTTTCACTGGTAAGTTTTTAAAACCAGTTCTTACTAAAACAAAAAAATTTCAAAGAAATTCAATTTAACTCTTAAAATATGAATTTAAATCAATTTAAAAAAAATAGACTTCCAAATTCTGCTGGGGTATATTTTTTTAAAAAAGGGAGGCAGATTTTATATATCGGAAAAGCCACAAATCTGAAAGAAAGAGTCAGAAGCTATTTTGCGAATGATTTAATAAAAACAAGAGGCCCTGCAATTATTGATATGGTCTTTCAGGCCAATAAAATTGATTTTAACAAAACCGAAACTGTTCTGGAGGCTCTATTAATTGAATCATATTTAATAAAAAAACATCAACCAAAATACAATATTAAAGAAAAAGATAATAAAAGTTTTAATTCAGTTATAATAACTGATGAAAATTTTCCAAGAATTTTGGTTTATAGAAATAGGGAATTAATGCAGGTTAAAAATGAGAAAAATAAATTAAAAATTAAAAAAACGAATTTAAAAAATAATATACAACAAGATTGGATTAAAATAAAAAAGGAATTTGGTCCATTTCCTATGGGGACACAATTACAAGAAGCAATAAAAATCATAAGAAGAATATTCCCATTCTATGATCATAAAAAACCTTCTAACCTAAATATTCAAATTGGTTTAATTCCTGATCCTGATAAAATTACCAAGAAAGATTATCGTAAAAATATTAGAAACGTTGGATTATTTTTTGAGGGTAAAAAGAAAAAAATTATTCAAAATCTAAAAAAAGACTTAAAAATTAATTCAAAAAATTTAAATTTTGAAAAGGCTGACCAAATTAAAAAACAAATTTTTGCAGTGGAACATATTAATGACGTTTCCCTAATTTCGTCAAATAGAAATTATTCGGAAAAAAAATATCGGATTGAATCTTATGATATTGCACACTTAGCCGGAACAAATACAGTTGGAGTAATGACTGTTTTACTTGATGGCGAATTTGAAAAAAGTGAATATAAAAAATTCAATATCAAGGAAGCAAAACAAGGGGATGATTACCGGGCGCTAGAGGAAGTTCTAACTAGACGACTAAAACATGATGAATGGCCGTTACCTGATTTAATTGTAGTTGATGGAGGAAAAGGTCAGTTGAGTATCGCTTTAAAGACTATTAAAAATTTTCCAGAAAAAATATCCAATATTCCCATCGTCTCTGTTGTAAAAGATGAAAATCATAAACCAAAAGATATTCTTGGTAATTCCGAGTTTAAAAAAGAACACGCAATTGATATCTTAAAAATTAATCAAGAAACTCATCGCTTCGCTATAAATTTTTATCGACAAAAAAGCAGAAAGTCATTTTTGAAATAATTATTTAACAATATTTTTCTAAAATATTGTTAAAATACAATTCATATTAATGCTTCTAGTATCTAACGATATTTTTTATCCACAAAACAAATTAGAAGCTTTCGTAAAAAGTGTTAAAATTAAATAATACATGAGAAAAAAAATTGCTATTTTACGAGGTGGTCCATCCTCTGAATATGACATTTCATTAAAAACAGGAAAACATGTTTTGGATTCACTAGTAGAGGATCACGACGTCCTGGATATTATTGTTGATAAAAATGGCGATTGGTATATTTCTGGTCTTAAAAAAGAACCATACAAAGCCTTGGAAGGCGTAGATGCAGTTTTCAATGCCTTGCATGGAGAATATGCCGAGGATGGAAAAGTTCAACAAATGCTTGAGCAATTAAGGGTTCCTTATACAGGAGCAAGATCATTGGCGGCTGCATTATCGATGAACAAGTCAAAAACCAAAGAGTATTATCAAAAAAATGGAATTAAAACGCCTGTATATAAAATTTTATCTAAACCAGACACTGATGGGGGTTTAGATTTTCAAGCCTCACTTGTTTTTAATCATTTTGTGATGCCGGTAATTATCAAGCCAATAAATAAAGGTTCATCGTCTGAAATTTCTGTGGCTCGAGATTTTCAATCGTTGAAAAATTCAATGGAAAGTATTTACAAGACAAACAATAGAATTCTTGTAGAAGAATATATTGAAGGAAAAGAAGCAACAGTTTCAGTGATAGATAAAATGAGAGGACAAAATCATTACCCACTTTTCCCGGTTGAAATTAGAAAACCAAAAAGCAAATTATTTTTTGATAATGACTTAAAAAGGCAATTGCAAAATCTAGAAAATAAAAATTTAGATGAATTATTGGCTGATAAAATAAATGATACAAATTTACATGCTGCAGAAGAAATTTTACTTGCAGAAAAACTATGCCCAGGTAATTTTACGAAATCCGAAAGTAAGCAACTTCAGGATTTAGCAATAAAGGCGCACCAAATTCTTGATATGCGACATTATTCTAGAACAGATTTCATAATTCACCCCAAAAGAGGAGTTTACGCACTAGAAACCAACTCATTACCATGGTTAACAAAAGATTCTATAATGTCCTATTCTCTAGAAGAACACGGTATCAAATATAAGGATTTTCTACTTCATATCCTTGGATTGCTATAAAAAACTAAAAAATCACCTGATCATGGGTGATTTTTATTTATGTGGACCTGACAGGACTCGAACCCGCCACCTCCTCAGTGCAAGTGAGGCGCTCTAGCCAGATGAGCTACAGGCCCATTTTCTAAATTTTAATTCAAAAAATGAACGATTTTTATTTTACTATTTTTATGGAAATAAGCAACCCCCTTCATCTATTCTAAAAAAACTATTCAAATAAAGACAATTTTAATTATTTGTAAATTTTAAAAACATGTTACAATAATCTAGTTATGAATTTTTTTACAAAGAAAATAATGCAGTCACAATTAAAGAGCTTGCCGAAGGATCAGCAAGAAATGATTATGGCTGCCATTGAAAAGGACCCAGAGTTTTTTAAAAAGATGGCGGATGAAATTAAAAGAGAAGTAAAATCTGGCAAAAGCCAACAAACCGCTTCAATGGTAGTGATGATGAAGCATCAAAATAAATTAAAAGAATTGATGGGGGTTAAGTAGGCTTAAGGATAAATTATCATTAATAATTTAAATAATATAATTTATCTTTAGATTGAGATAAAATTTGTTTTTCCACAGTTATTTTAAAATCATTATAAAATAATTTTTTCTGTGATAAAATAAATGTATTAAAGTAAAGTTTTTTAAAAACTGAATTTAAAATTAATAAATAAATAAACAAAATATATGAACAAGGATTTAAAAAAAGGTTTTACATTACTAGAAATGCTTTTAGTTATTGCAATAATCGCAATATTAGCAGGTATTGTTATTGTGGCTATTAACCCAGCAAAACAAATTGCTCAGGCTAACAACGCTCAAAGAAGATCTGATGTTTTAGCAGTTTTGAATGCAGTTCATCAATACGGAATTGATCAAAGAGGTGTTATTACTGCTTTAAATATTTCATCAATCTCAGATGCGGCTGGTACTTGTACAACTACAGGAGACATTATTTGTATAGGTGATACTGATACAGATTGTGACATTAATTTAGCGGATTTTCTTGCATCTTCAACATCTGCAACTTACATTTCTGCAATGCCAACAGATCCAAGTTCAACTAGCACAGTTAGCACTGGTTATAGAATTGCTCAGGATAATGTAACAAATAGATTAACAGTTTGTGCACCATTGGCTGAAAACGGAGAAGAAATTTCAGTTACTCGATAATTTGTTTACTGGTTGCTTACAGATATTTATTTTAAGTAAAAACTTATTCAAGTGACTATGTATATACATGAAGAAGAAGATAACAAATAAGAGCGAACAAATCACTTTCATAATAGAAGAAGACTGGGTAAAGATTCTTAAACAAGAGGCAAGAAAAAAATCTTTGAATGAAGAAAAAGATATTAACTATTTGGATTTAATTCGTGAAGCTATTGAAAAAAAGCTGGAGGATTTTTCAGATACGAATAAGAAGTAAAAATATTAGAAAGTTCAATAATGTTATTCTAGTACTAGCTAATGAATTAAGTTTTATAAAATTTTAGAAGAGGGTT
>CAZKXE010000041.1:0-5913 GCA_964556855.1 uncultured Candidatus Saccharibacteria bacterium | reverse complement strand
TATTTTTTTTCTTCAATAAAATATTTCTTCTGTCTCTAAATGGTTTAACAAAATGAATTAGATCATTTATCAAGTTTTCTTTAGCCTCCTTATAGCCCAAACCACCATTTATAAATCTATTCCGTAATTTTTCACGTCCAGTATTATCAAGAATTAACGAATGTATTTGGTAAATAATACTTTCGTCAGGATTTTTCGAATCAGATACAGCACTCGAATCAGTTGGTATCGACATAACCGCTTTTTTTATTTCCTCATCCCCCGCAAATAGCCCTATTGTATTATGGTAACTTTTCGACATTTTCTGCCCGTCTGTTCCTGGTACTGTTTCAACGTCTTCTAGAATTAATTCTTTTGGTACAATAAAAGTTTCACCGTATGTCTGGTTAAATTTATTCGCAATATCACGTGCAATTTCTATATGCTGTTTTTGGTCTTTTCCGACAGGCACCAGGTTAGCATTTGATAATAATATGTCAGCAGCCATTAGGATTGGATAATTAAATACTCCGGCATTAATTTCCTTGTTCTTATTCTCTGCGTCTTTATATGCATGAGCTCTCATTAAATATGGTACAGAAGTAATACAAGAAAAATACCAAGCCAGTTCAGTCACTTCTGGGATATCTGATTGTTTAAAAATTAGTGTTTTTTTTGGATTTAGACCAATAGCTAAATAATCTAAATATTGATTAATGATGTTCTCCCTTAATTCCTCAGGATTCTTAACTGTAGTAATCGCATGAAGATCCGCAATGAAAATATAAGATTCAAATTTATCTTGCAAGTCTACAAACTGCTTCATTGCTCCAAAATAGTTTCCAAGATGAGGTCTTCCTGTAGGTTTAACCCCAGATAATAATTTTTCTTTCATATGCTAAGAATATCAAAAATAAATTCATTAATAAAGTATTAAATTCTATTAAGTTATTTAAGTTTTGCTAATGGAAACTTAAGATAAAAAACAGAACCTTTTCCAGACCCTTCAGACTCTACCCAAATTTTCCCACCAAGAGCATTTATCATTGTTTGGGCGACATACAAGCCAATTCCTGTTCCCTCAACATCTATTTTGACAGCTTCCTCATCTCGTATAAATTTTCCAAATATCTCGCTTTTTTGATCCTCCCTAATTCCGATACCAGTATCAGAAACCTTAACGGTGACAAAATTTTTACTTAGAATGACATTTAGATCAACCTTTCCTTTTGGTGTATACTTTATTGCATTCTCGACTACATTAGAAATAATTTGTTTTGTTTTATTAAAATCACCGTTAACTAATATGTTCTCGCTTTCAGGAATATGATTAGTAAAAGTAATTTTCTTCTCTTTTGCTGCAAGTTCAAAATCATGGTAGACAATTTTAAGAGCCTCATTTAAATTAAAGTTTGCCATTGAATAAACTAATTCATTTTTCTCAATTTTACTGATATTAAGAAAGTCGTTAATTAAAACACCTAGAGAGCTTCCTGACTTGGAAATTCTTTTAAGAGGGGTTTTTAAATTCTCTGGAACTTCACCAAAGTCTCCATCTAGCATCATTGAAATATGTCCAATAATTGATGAGAGAGGCCCCCTTAATTGATGGGAAGCAACCGATATAAATTCTGCTTTTCTTTGGCTTCCGGACTCCAAATTTTTTAGCCCTTTATCTATTCTATTTTTATATTTAATTATTGAATTATGCTGACTAGTTATTAAAAATAACATAAGCAAAATAGTTAAACCTAAAAGCAGTATGAGAATGTTGGCAAAATTAATTATCATAATTAAATTTTATCACTTTTATTCGTAAGTAAGATGACAACTATCGGAATAATTAAAATCAAGCCGTAATCAATTTTATTTATTATTTGCGGTAAAATTCCTCCTACCCCGTAAAGATTTTGTAAGGCGGGTATTACTCTGTAAGATATTGAAACCATTAAAACTAAATACGAAATTGATAATAGTGAAGAATCAATTATTTTTCTACTAGTTGAATATAAAAGTTTCTTATTGGTGTTCTTGTAAATTATATAAACTAAAATTGAATATAGTACAGTAAAACCAATTGCTTCTGGTAGACCAGGATCCAGACTGATATAGGGAAAATTTTTAAAAATTAATAGACTGGGATAAACAGCGATGATTAAAGAAATTAAAAACCTTTTCCCTTTTTTAATAGAAATAAAAAAAAGAAAAGCTAAAAATAATAAAGTAGCAATTATATTAAGTGAAATGAACCCAAATTGAATCATGTTTATATTATACTAAAAAAAATAAAAAAAAGGTAAAAATATCTACAGTTTTTTAACCTCTTTTTTATAACCCTTCGTTTGCTAAATCTTCTAGAGCCTTTTTTGCTTTTCGAGATAATTTTTTAGGGGTTACAACATTAATTTTAATAAGTAAATCCCCCTGTCCTAGTGCTGAGTATTTAACACCCTTTCCTCTAACACGCAACACTTCCCCGTGCCTAACATTTGCAGGTATCTTTACAGTAATTTTTTCATCCACTCCGTCTATTTCTTTTTTTGTACCTAAGAGAGATTCTGTAATTTTTACATCTAATTCAGTAACTAGATGATCGCCCTCTTTTCTAAGTGTTGGATGACTTTTGACGTGAATTTTAACATAAAGATCACCGGGAATTCCGTTGGAAACTTCCTCACCTTTCTGCTGATATTTTATCATTTCGCCGTCATCAATTCCTGGTGGCACATTAACCGTTAGTTCCTCACTCCTACCGTTACTTTTTGAAATGTTAATTCTCTTTGTTACACCACGAACTGAATCTTTGAAATCTATTTCTAGATTCATCATTATGTCGGAACCTCTTTTTTGTCTTGACCACCCACCTCTTCCACCAAAAAAACTTCCTAAAATATCGTTTAGGTCAATATCTACATTCTGTCCGTTAGTAAAACCAGAGAAGTCAAACCCGCCAAATCCAGCACCACTATTACCAGTAAAACCTCCAGCATTTGAGCCAAATTGGTCATACTGCGCCTTTTTTCGGGTATTAGATAAAATAGTGTACGCTTCGTTAACTTCTTTGAATTTAGCTTCGTCACCACCTTTCTTATCTGGGTGAAATTGGTGTGCTAGTTTTCGGTAGGCTTTCTTAATTTCTTCTTGTGTAGCACTTTTATTTAACCCCAATATTTGATAGTAATCCTTGGACATTAGAATTATTATTTATTTTGATCATTACCTTCATCTTTCTTTTCCGAATCTTCAGTCTCGACTTCAACATCTTTTATATTATCATCTGTAGTTTCACTTTTTTTATTATCATCAGCATTATCAGTTGATTGGTCTCCTTCTGATTTTTGATCTGCTTTATTTAATTCTTCTCCAATTTTTTGCATTTCAATATTCAGTGATTCTGTTTTAGATTTAATTTCTTCTAGATTATCTTTTGTTAGTGTTTCTTTTAATTCTGTAATTTTTGATCCGACAGCATTTTTAACTTCTTCGCTAATTTTTTCTGCAGAGTCTTTCAGTGCTTTTTCAGCAGTATAAGCCATTTGCTCACCAAGGTTTTTGGCATCAATTAATTCCCTCTTTTGTTTATCTTGTTCAGCATTAACCTCAGCATCCTCTTTCATTTTATTAATTTCATCTTCTGAAAGACCAGAACTTGCTTCAATCTTGATTGATTGTTCCTTATTTGTAGCTTTATCAATCGCCTTGACACTTAAAATACCATTGGCATCAATATCGAATGTTACTTCAATTTGTGGAATACCACGTGGAGCAGGTGCTATACCATCTAAAACAAATCGACCTAATGATTTGTTGTCTGCCGCCATTGCTCTTTCTCCTTGCACAACGTGTATCTCAACTTGAGTTTGACTATCAGCCGCAGTTGAAAAAATCTGAGATTTAGATGCTGGGATGGTAGTATTTTTTTCTATTAATTTTGTCCCAACCCCACCCATAGTTTCAATTCCTAATGACAGCGGAATAACATCTAGCAACAAAACATCCTTCACGTCCCCTTGCAAGATTCCGGCCTGGATAGCTGCTCCCATCGCAACAACCTCGTCTGGGTTAATACTTCTATTTGGTTCTTTATTAAATAATTTTTTAACTTCCTCCTGAATTTTTGGCATTCTAGTTTGTCCTCCAACAAGAATAATTTCATCGATATCTTCTAATTTGAATGGTGAAGCATCTATTGCTCTTTTTGTGATCTCGATTGATCTTGTTATAAATTCTTCTGCCAATTCTTCTAATTTTGCTCTAGATAATTTCAAAATTAAGTGTTTCGGTCCATTTTCATCTGAAGTAATGAAAGGAATATTAATTTCGCTTTCGGTTGAAGTTGATAGTTCTAATTTTGCTTTTTCAGCCGCTTCATCTAGTCTTTGTAGTGCTAATTGATCCTTAGATATATCAATACCTGAATCTTTCTTAAATTCATCAATGATCCAATTTATAATTTTCTGATCAATATCCTTTCCTCCCATATGAGAGTCTCCATCTGTTGATTTTACCTCAACAACATCATCTCCAACTTCTAGGACCGAAATATCAAATGTTCCGCCACCAAAATCATAAACCACAATTTGCTCATCCTTCTTTTTATTGAAACCATATGACAAAGCTGCTGCAGTAGGTTCATTTATTATTCTTTTTACATTTAAACCGGCAATTTTCCCAGCATCTTTTGTAGCCTGTCTTTGTGAATCATTAAAATATGCAGGCACAGTAATAACAGCTTCTGTAACTTCTTCTCCAATTTTGTCCTCTACATCTTTTTTTATTTTTTGAAGAATCATAGCTGAAATTTCTTCTGGTCTATAATCTTTGTCACCCATTTTAACCAATACCCCACCATTTTCAGATTTCAAAACATCAAAGGGTACGGTGGCCTTATCCTTTTGAACGGCACTGTCATCAAAATTATGTCCGATAAATCTTTTTATACCAAAAATTGTATTTTTATGGTTAGTAACAGCCTGTCTTTTTGCAACTTGACCCACTAATCTTTCATTGTTTTTTGATATAGCCACAATAGAAGGTGTAGTTCTATTACCTTCTGAGTTCTCAATAATTTGTGGCTCTCCTCCTTCAATAATTGATACAGCTGAATTTGTTGTTCCTAAATCAATACCTATTGTTTTTGACATATTTTTAGATTAATTAATGACTAGTAATGTTTAACTATTATAAGAATAATTTATTTCTTGTAAAGTTCTAATTTAATTTTCAAACTTACCAACTTTTACCATTGCCGGTCTAATATTTTTTTCTCCCAATTGGTACCCTTTCTGAATAACTTCTGTTATTATTCCATCTTCATTTTGATTTTCTACTTTTACAACCTCAACACAATGATGGTTGTTAGGGTCAAATAAATCGAGAGTAGGATTTAATATTATAACATCATTATCTTTTATCACAGAGATTAATTGATTATAAATTGTTTCAATACCGATTCTCCAGTTTTCTGACGCTTTATTCCACGAATCCTGATCTTTAAAAGCCATTTCAAAATTATCTATTACTTTTATAATATCAAGTATAATTTTTTCTGATCCGTACTTTCTAATTGTATTTTTTTCTTCTTCGCACCTCTTTTTTAAATTCGCATAATCTGCCTGTGATCTCTGCCATCCTTGCAAGTACTCCTCCTTTTCCAATTGGACTTTCTTTAGTTCAGTTTTAAGTTTCTTTTGTTTATTCTTAAAATCATCATCAAAGGCATCGTTTTCATAAACAATGTCTTCTTCTAAGTTATTTTTTTCTACTTTATCTTTTGAGTTTTTTAGTGACATAATAACGTATAATAACAAATATTATCGTTTTTTCCACTGTGGTCGCTTTCGGGCTTTCTTAAGTCCAGGTTTCTTTCTTTCTTTAACCCTTGGATCTCTCTTAAGGAATCCTAATTTTTTTAGAGTCTTTCTGTTTTCCTGA
>CAZKXE010000040.1:0-5943 GCA_964556855.1 uncultured Candidatus Saccharibacteria bacterium | reverse complement strand
GAAATAGGTAATTTTTTAGTGAACTAAAATACCCAGGATGCATTACTACTAACAAGTCATTTTTGAATGGGATAAATTCTTTCGGAAATATTTTTTGTGTAAATATAATATTTGCATTAAAAAAAAATAAATATTCAAACATACTCAATTTTCTTTTTTGTTTTTCAAACATGTCAAATCTCATAAGAGTATTATATGGCCAACCTAGATTAGGCTGGTAAATTTTTGTGATCTTATTGTAATTATTTTCAAATTCAATTTTTTCACAATCTGTAAAAACAAAGTAGTGCTTTTCTACACCAGGAAGAAAAAATTTTTCGCAGGTAGAATAAAAATTTTTCCAAAATATATTATATTTGCCAGTACATATGTAAAGAATTCCTATTTTCATATTATTTAAAACTAGCTAACGCCACAATAGTATTACTTAGTGTTTTTTTGTTTCTAAAGAATTTTGTTTTAAATACTTTGTTCATTATCCGGTGCCATATTTTGTATGTTGGATCAGCAAAAAATATTTGATCGGTCTTGAATCCACATTGATTTAAGGTTTTTACTAATGTGTATGGAGAAAAAACAGTTTTATGGTCACTATTAATTACTTCAATTCCTCTTTTTGCGTTTCTGTAATTATTATAGCAGTAGACGTTGGGCACAGTTATAATTATTTTATTGACATTGTATTTATATAAACTAAATATTTTACTTAAGAATTCTTGAGGATTTGTAACATGCTCAACTATTTCACCAAGTACCATAATATCCCAGTTTTTTTCCATTAATTTATTAAGGCGATTTTTTATTAGGTCACAATAATATACATTATCGATCTTGAGCTTATTTTTTAAATAGTCTATTCCTTTTTTATTAATATCTATACCAATGCACTCACTTGAGCTTTCTATAATTTTCGAATGTAACCATGTATTATGTTCAATTTTATCTTCAATTATTTCGAGATGATCAACACACCCAACATGGATCACATTCTTATTTTTCGTATTTTCAATGATAGCTTCTTGTCTTCTTAAGGGTATATTATTTGTTGTTATATTAACAAATAAACCTTGATCAAATAATTGGTCATTTAAATACGGATTAATATCATCCGTTGTTAATGATAATAAATTACCATGTTCTCTTTTTAAATATTTCTCAATTGTTCCCATTGATTTTTAATGTAAATTTAATATTGATTTGAATATTATAATACCATGTTTTCTTGTTTTTTTATAAATTAATAAACTCAGTATAACAATCGTGTAAGATGTTAATGTTGCAATCGCGGCCCCCTTTATCCCCATTTTCGGAAGAAGTAATAGGTTAATTATAATATTTAGTATTGCTCCTGTCATAGTATTAAAAAAAGATATTTTTGTGTAATTAGCAACGATTAAATACTGATTAATTACAGCACTAAGAGAAACACTAATACCAGCCCAAACATAAATCTGTAGGACTATAACTGATCCTATATATTGTGAACCAAATAGTATTTTTATTATTGGACCTGCTAATATTGTTGTGACTAAAGCTATGCCAAATGATAGCCAAAACATTAGAGTATATAATTTTTTTATTCTTTGATTGAAAAATCCAACATCTGTTTTTATTGATTGAACAAGCGCGGGGAATAGAGAAGTGCAAATTATACCAGGTAAAAAATACCAAACTTCTGAAAGTTTTACAGCTACAGCATATATACCAGTTTGTTCATTACCCAACATATTTTTAATCATTACCTGATCAATTTTCATATAAATACCAATAGCTACAGCTGAAAGCATTAATGGCCACGAATCATTTAAAATTGATTTAGCAATTGGTAAGCGGAATTTCCAATTTCTAATATGATTTCCGAACTTTCTAAATGAAAATAATAGAATTACGGCGTATAGCATTGCTTCAACCACAAAAATCAATGTCAACCAGAAAATACCTTTGTTCATTATGATAACTAATATTTTTAAACAGGCCGAAACAATATATGCAATTATTTGAGCGGTTACTACTTTCTTCGACATCACCTGTGACTGGAAATATATTTCTATGACATTGAAGGCTTGAAAAATAAAGACTAATGAATAAATCCAGATCAAACCTAAAATAAAAATATCATGAGTTGTTAAAATTGAAATCAAAAATACCGCAGTAATCGCTAAAAAGCTTCCTGCCAATTTTAAATAAAAAGCTGTACCTATCAAATCGTCTTTTTTGTTATGGTCTTTAACAATTTCCCGGTTTAAAATACCTTCAATCCCAAGTGAAGCCAAAAATCCAAATAGTCCCACAAAACTGGTGACATAACTAAGTAATCCATAATTCGCAGGTCCTAAATACCGCGCAATATAAATTCCAATAAAAAAGGAAACCCCAAGGGTAAAAAATCGCCCAGCAAACATCCACCCCGTATTCCGAAAATACTTCTGAAACCCAGCATGATTCCAAATTTCTAACCCACGGGTTTTTAACTGCGATATTGTCTGCATGATTATTTTTTCAATTCTACCTTAATTTCGGATATTTTCCAGTTGCTGTTACATTATTCAGGTTTTTATCTATTGGCGACCCTTTCATAAAATAACCTAGCCCATCATTAATTTTTTTGTTATATTGACCATATTATGAATTGGACAAAAATATTAAAAGCCATAATTTTTATTGGCGCTGCTGCATTATTATTCATACCGTTTATCGTTGGCGATGGAATGTTTTTTCCGTACATTACGGGAAAGGCTTATTTTTTTAGGTTGATTACTGGATTAATTTTTACTGCTTATTTATTGCTCGCTATATTAGATCAGGAATACCGGCCAAAAAAATCTGGGATATTGTTTACTTTCTTACTATTTACTGCTTCACTTTTCGTTTCGAATTATTTTGGAGTGAATCCGACCGCCAGTTTTTGGAGCAACTTCGAAAGAATGGAAGGGTGGGTGACTATAGTCCACTTACTATTATTATTTATGGCTTTGGGGAATACATTCAAAAAAACGGACTGGCATTCAATTTTTAACATCTCTTTATTTTTCAATTTTTGGATGTTGATTAAGTCATTTAGTTCGATTGCTGATAATGGGTGGGATTACCGAATTGATATGTCATTGGGAAATTCAACATATTTGGCTATTTATGTTTTTTTCAACGCTTTCCTTGCTTTGTATTTAATGTTCAACCAGTTTTCTAAAAAGGATTTTTCAAAAGCTTCTATTCAGGTTTTTGCTAAAAAGATTTATACAGATTGGGCTTTTTGGATTTACGGGATAATATTCATCCTGAATTCAGTAATTATTTTTCAAACTCAAACTAGAGGAACTGTTCTTGGATGGTTTGGCGGTTTGATGATTATTGGTTTGACTATGATTTTTGTTAGTAAAAGTAAAGCTTCTAAAATTATTTCTAGTTCAGCTTTATTATTGGTAATTGTGTCCTTGTCATCAATTTTCCTTTTCAAGAATTCTAATTTTATTCAAAACACTCCGGCGTTACGAAGAATTGCTGATATTTCTATTACAGAGGGAACTGCCAAGGCTAGAATTCTAAATTGGCAAATTGCAGCCAAGGGTGTTGCCGAAAGGCCAGTGTTAGGATGGGGACAATCAAATTTTAATTATGTTTTCGATAAATATTATTTACCAGAGCATTACGGAAACGAGACTTGGTTTGATAGGGTCCATAATGTTTTCTTTGACTGGTTGATTGCTGGGGGAATGGTTGGATTATTTTTCTACTTATCAATATGGTTGGCAATGCTTTGGGGAATTTGGAAAACAGATGAAATTAGTAACCTTAGTAAGTCTGCGTTAGTGGCTTTAATGGCTGGTTATTTTGTGCACAATTTGTTTGTTTTTGACCAGATCGCTAGTTATCTATATTTTATTTTAATTCTGGCCTTTGTTCATTCTCTTTATTCGAAAAAATGCCAAATTGTTCAAAAGCCGTTGGGCGAAGTTGCGCAAGGAATATTATTAGCTATTGTTTTGCTCGCTGCCCCAAATGCTATTTGGTTTGTAAATATGCCAAGTTATTATGCAAACATAGAACTACTTAATGCTTCTCGAATTTTGAAAAATACAGCAGACGGTAAAGTTGGCTTTGTCTACGAAGATGGTTTATATCACAATATGGGATTATTCCAGAAAGCCTTGGAAAGAAACACCTTCGCTAATGCTGAAATTAGCGGTCGTGCTCTAATACAAGTTAATACTATTGCTAAAATAAACGGAATTGATAAGCAGACTCAATCTGACTACATTAAATTCAGCGAAGCATTAATGTTGGCAGAAATTAAAAGAGACCCAGAAAATTCCCGTAATTATTATTTGCTTGGTAATTTGTATCTAATGACTGGCCGATATGATCAGGCGGAGGAAATGTTGAACAAGGCTATTGAAATTTCTCCTAACAAAATAACTCTACGAGAAGTTTTAGTTAATATTTATAAAGCATCCGACCAAGCCGAAAAAGCGATTAACCTAAGTCTCGAAAATTATAATTTGAAAAGCGATGAATATGATTTGTGGGCAAAGCATCTTGATGTTCTAGGGAAATTTGACCAAGTAGCATTTACTACAGAAATTAAAAAAATGGTTGAAAATGGAAATTACGAATGGTCAGAAAGATTCATGAAATCAAAAATTCCAGATGAAATAGATAATCCGCAACCGCTTGTTTCGTTGGCCGCTTTGTATGTTTTGATGGGGGACACTGCTAAAGCAACTTCTACTTTATATGAAATAATTGAAAAATTCCCAGAAACTAAAGTTCAAACAACAAAAATAATTAATCAAATTGAAGCAGGGGAAAGTCCGCTAGGGAAATCTTTTTAAATTAAATAAGAAAAATAAAAAACACCATCTCTCGTTACCAGTCCTCAACTGACTGCGTCAAGGCAGCTCTGGCCATTGACTTCGTCAGTCTGCGGGGCAACTCGAAGATGGTGTTTTTTTTATTTATCTAAATATTTATTTCTGATATAATAAACACATTAAAAATTATTAAAATCATGAATTACAAACAAACCACCAAAGCCTTCACCCTACTATAAATGCTCCTGGTAATAGCCATTATTGCAATCCTAGCAGGAATAGTAATTGTTGCTATTAACCCCGGAAGACAACTCGCCCAATCAAGAAACGCCCAGAGAGCTAATGATATTAGAGCACTACATCAAGCAGTTCAACAATACTATATAGATAACAAGGCGTGGCCAGTCGGGCTACAAGCTACAGAGGCTGATGGAACCATGCTTGATGTCTGTAGGGAAGGTGAAACTAGTGGATGTTTAGATTTAACTGCTGATTTAGTTCCAGAATATATTTCAGCAATTCCAGAAGACCCACAAGCAAGTACTACTAGTACTTTGTACAGGATTGGGATCAACCCAACATCTCAAACTCCAAATGTTATTGCTGTTAATTCTACTGAATATGATTTAGAAGAAGTTAAAATTATTACACCCTGTGGTGATCCTACTAATGAGAGGTGCTATTCGAATAGTTCACCAACTACATTAGCCTAGAAAACAGACAATGCATTGTACAGTATCATTACTAATGCTTATGACGGAAGATTGAACACTAACACCTTAATGTCTACAGAAGGAATATTTCCAGCCGCTCAATATTGTTATGATCTTGATGAGGGTGGTTATAATGATTGGTTTTTACCCGCCAAAGATCAATTAGAGCAAGCCTCACAAACCAATTGGGCGAGTACTTATTTTGGTGGGACAACATATTATTCATCGTCGCAAAATATTAACGGCGGTCCCAGATCGATATATCTATTATTGAATAATTCAATCACATGGTCATCAGGAGGTTCGGTAATAGCCCCGTACGTATTTAAGGTTAGGTGCATGAGGTAAAGAGTAAAATTTAAATAACTTTCTTAAATTAACACATCAATTGCACACCTTTAAATACCTGTTCTGGCGTTAAA
>CAZKXE010000039.1:0-6022 GCA_964556855.1 uncultured Candidatus Saccharibacteria bacterium | reverse complement strand
ATAATCGAAAAGAAATAAATTTGAATTAAATTAACATTAAAAACATGAAAACAAATAAATCATTCAAAAAAAGAATAAAGCTAACAAAAAATGGCAAAATCAAAGCCAGAAAATCTGGACAAAACCATTTCAATGCCAAAGAATCTGGATCAGTTAGACTAGATAAAAAAAGAAGCCAAGACGTTGTTATCAGCAAAAAATCTAGAGATAGATTTTTAACAAATATGTAATTAATAATTAAAATATCATGACAAGAGTAAAAAAAGGACTAAGCGCGAATAAGAAAAGAAAAAATCTTCTAAAAATGGTAAAAGGATACCGTTTCGGTAGAAGTACAAAAACTGCTCAAGCAAAAGAAGCTATTGCTCATGCTGGTAATCACGCCTTCAGAGACAGAAGAGCCAAGAAAAGAACCTTCAGGCAGCTTTGGACTATTAAAATCAATGCAGCCGTAAGACCTCTTGAATTGAGTTATTCTAAATTCATAAACCTATTAAAAATTAAGAATTCTGAATTAGATAGAAAAGTCCTTGCTGATCTAGCTGAAAACAAACCTCAAATTTTTGAAAGGATAGTAAATCAAGTTAAATAAAAGTTTAAAATAAATTACAAATCAAAAAACCACTTATCTAAAAGTGGTTTTTTGATTGTTTAATAAAATTATGGATTAATACACCATGATCCACTAAATCCAAAAGCAGTACTTTGTACAAATGGTGATCTGGTTATATCATTAAATGAATCGCTTTGATTGTATAAATTAATCACATATGGACTACTACCAATAGAGCAACCGTTATAATCACTACTATTGATGGAAATAATTAAATTATTTGTGACAATATCTCCGTTTACATCAGAAAAAATATTTACTACACCCTTACCATATTCAGGATTGAAATCTAGGTATCCTCCCCAATCTAATGAATATTTATAAATATAACTTAGATTCATATTTGCGATTTCAGTAGCCCCAACATAATATCCTTCCCACCCCTCTTCTTGAACCAAGCTCATATAATCTCCTCCGTAGTCAGCTACATATTCTTCAATTGCTTCCATGATATCATTGGTTTCCGCCACAAATGCAACCCATTCAGCATCATCCTTATTTAAACCAATACTAAAGGTGTCTAATTCATATTCTGATGATTTAACAGCGGTTAGACCTATATTATTTATACTAGTATTTAAAACAATTTGATAATCAGTACTAGTTGGAGAATTATCTAGAGGATCTGTGGGTATATTAGAAACATAATCAGGAACTAATACATCCAGGTTTATACAACTAGTGTCTGTTACGCCGTATTTACAAACATCCTGGACAGTTCCGTCTAATCCTGTAGGCCAGGCTTTGTTATCTATGTAGTACTGTTGAACCGCTGAATATATTGCTCGTAGGTCTGAAGCCCTTTGAGCGTTTCTTGCTTGGGCTAATTGTCGTCCTGGGTTTATAGCCACTATTACTATACCCGCAAGTATGGCGATAATAGCAATGACCAAGAGCATCTCTAGTAACGTAAAAGCTTGATTGTTATTTTCTGAATTCATGTATTTATTAATATTTTTTAATAAATACATTTTATCATTTAATTACAAAAAAAAAGAATTTAATAACGAGGCATACAGGAGATATTATTTTAATTAACAGCTTCTCTAGTCACCGGTCCAAAATACCCAATAGCTGGTTCTATATTGTTATCAATTTGGAATTGTTTTAAAGCGGATCTAGTTTCGTGACCAAAAAATCCTGTAGCTCCTGATGGTAATTGATATCCTTTGTTAATTAAATATTGTTGTAGCTGTTTAACATCTTCTCCTTCTAATCCAAAGTATATATCACGATTAAAATTATACGTGTTGGTTTGATTTGAATTTGATTGAGTGTTTTGATTACTATCTAAAGTTTTAATTAATTGCTGTGCTTTAATAACATTATCGCCTTTAATTATGTTTAGTTTGATTAATAGATTAATGATTTCTGATACTGATAGAGATTGATTGTTTGATGTGGTTTTTGGTTTATCTATATTGTATTGTGCTCTTAATCTATTAGCTTCTGCTAGGTTACCCATTCTCTCTAGATTCATGATTCTACCCGCTACTGATGTGCTGGTTTTTCTGCTGGTTTGAATTTCTTCCCATTGGGCATATAAAATAATACCGGACGAGATTGCAAAAACATCACCGACCTCATACGACATTCCTGTCCCATCAGCACTAGTGTTCCAGCCAATAAATGTATAGCCGGTTCTTGCAAGAGATCCTGTATTACCAAGTACTGTTACATTTGAACCTGTGACATATGGATTAGAACTATCTACCGGTACAAGGCCACCAGTATTACTATTTCCGCTATAAATAACTGATAAGCCAGACAGTATTTCGTATCCAGTTTGTATTTCATCTGATACATTACCGGCAATATCAGTTACTTGAATATATATATCACCTGTTCCAATATTTGCATCTACCTCTAGACTGCAGTCCACTCTAAGGGAGTTTGTTTGTAGACAGTTAATATTTGAAATAGAGAAACTGCCGGTAGTGCTAGTAGCTGTAACAACAACATCATCTACATCCACGCCTGAATTGTCTTCTATAATTATAGTAGTATCGATAATCTTGACCCCAGCAGCAGAAAGTGTTTGTGCTGTAATACTAATTACCGCTGGACTAGGGGTAGAAACCGTTTCATCTATAAATGTTTCGAGGGGTAAATTATAAGCACTACTATCTGTTGGAACAATTTGTCCAGCGACTGTTGTTCCACTTCCAAATGATACTGTCGCAATACCTGTAATTGGATTAGCCAGAGCAAGACGAATTTTATTATCTTCCACAACAGACGATGAAGATAATGCTACAGGTGTTCCATTATCCTTAACAACAAAACCTGTAAATCCAGTATTTGGGATAATTGGTAATGATTCATCTTCAAATATTATAGTGACTTGTGTTCTACCAATATTTTCTTCTGCAACAACAAATCGTGGACCCCGTCCATCTGGGCCATTATAAAAATTATTTTCAATTGCCGCCCACCAACGTTCAGCCCAGAGAGCTAAATCTCCATTTGAACTATAGTGAGTACCATCTCCCCCTTCATCATTTTTATTTATATCAATTGAAGTAGGTCCTGGTAAGATAGAATCTATAGTCTCCCAAGCACTTATCTGAGCTAATCGAATTTTATCAAGATTACTTGCTGTAGTATTTTGATTCCCTATTTGTCCCACAATAGTTTTTATTCCAAATTGATTATAGGCTTCATTAGTAAAGTTGCTTAAATTAGTTATATACGTAGAAGAGGCCATTGATAGGTCTGATTCTCCCTGGAAAAATAATACAGCTTTGATATCCCCGCCGACGGCGTTTATCCTTCTGGCCATTGAACCATATAACGTGCTTGTACTTACATTTGGTTGCCACTCTGTAATACTAGTTCCTCCCTTAGCTGTGGGTATAAATGCAACTGGCACATTTTGATTGTCTAAATAATAACTAGCAACAATAGGCCACACAGAACCTCCAACAGTTGCTGTTTCTTGACTGATACTATCTACTTGTCCAGAATTAGAATCGGTAGGGTCAAGTAATTCTTTCCAATTATCATCATTTCCAAAGAGAGATGCTTTAATGGTTGGGTGCGAATATACCTGATTATTTGTCCCTCTACCAGATGCATTACTTTGTCCAGCTATGACAAAAATATCTCCAATACCAACATATTGTTTAGATACATTTTTACTTACATCATTTGAGAAACGAACATTTAGTGTACCCTGACCAGCTGATTAATTAGCTAATGTACCAGAATACACACCGCCTACAGGATTTATATCAATCACTTGATATGAACCCCCATTCCATGAGGCTTCGATAGTAGTTGGTAATCCAGTATATGTTCCTGAAATATTTATATCAGCCTGATTAGAATTATTTCTCTGTATTACTTGATATGATTTTGGATTAGTGATATTAATACTACCAGATATATCCTGTATAATATTATCAACATAAATATCAGCAAATTGTTCTGCGAAACCAGTAGCATACTGTACCCCACCAGATGTAATTGATGAATCTGTTAAGGAACTGTGGAGTGTAAAATTTATACCATCTGTTGATGAATAAAAAGAAAGAGTACTTCCAGATACTGCAGCCCTGAACCATCGTGGAGAAGTAGAGAATGTAAAAGGTATATCGGAAGACAATAAAGTGTAAACACCGCTTACACGTTTATATATACGTAACGTATTAAAAGTTCCAGCTCCACTTCCATCGTTTGGATGATTTACTTGAAACAAATATCCACTATTACCTGAAGCCCTTAATAAAAATCCATGACGTCCTCCAGTTGTATCGTATTTTTCTTTCCAAGTAATAGAATAATCAGAAGTTGATACGAAATTATCCATAGAGAAATAATTTGTGCCTGTACCGCCAGTAGTTATATTCATTGATTTACCTAATGTTGGGTGATTTGAAACCTGAGAAGTATACACCCCGAGAGTTGTTACACCAGAAGGCGTTTGCCCAGTAGTATCAGCCTCAAAAGTATATATAAGAGAAGTTATTGGTAAGGTGGCAAATGAAATAGTAGCAGGTGTAGAAGTTCCTGCAGAATTATAGGCTTTTACATTAAAATTATAAAGGGTATTTGGAGTAAGAGAAGAAATATTGGCGGATGTAGAACTAGTGGTGGTTGTTGAATAACTATTATCACCCGATATTTCATACCCATCAACACCACTTTCAGCATCCCAAGAAAGTGTCACGGTGGATGTTCCAATTAAACTAGCAGTCAAATTATTTGGTGATGCAGGAACAACAATAGGAGCAGCGCTTTTGTATAGATGAACAGATGGTAAACTACCTTGTAATCCCCATTTCCAAGCTAGATAGCCTTCGATTTTTTGTCTTTCTGTATCAGAAACTTGACCAGGGATTATAATAAGTTCTCCGATCCAACTGTCTGAATACCTAACTGTAGTTGAGTCTCTTCCTAAAAAGAGTACGCTTGTACTGTCTGATAATCCTGTTCCGGTAGAGTTGGTTCCAATATAATTACCATTCACATAACGAAGTTGTTCACCCTCACCGCTTACTCCAGTGGTCAGGTTTATCTGACTGGCCATAAAGGGTATATCAACTACAGTACCAGCACCCAAAGTGTTTGACCTACCTGCCCCACCCTTAATAGTTGTATTTGTATTACTTGTGAACTGCATTCCATACCCAATATCTACTGTATTTGAATTCCCTTTTGTCCAGATTGTATTTATGCCAGAACCTGCATTTACGAAAGTTCCTCGTCTACCAACAAAGAAAAAAGATTGTCCATTACTACTGTCAAAATTTAAAGAGGCATGATTTGGTGCAGACAAAAATGTTGCTGTGGTTTTAATAAATTCAACGACATTCTTTCCGTTGATATTCTGTGTACCGGTGTACGGACGAATCCCAGCACTACCCTGTGAAAGATGATTATTATTGCTAGACAAATCCTGCCACTGACTAACTCTTCCTGATACAATACCAAGACTATCGGCATTAGAGGCATCGTACCAGGCAGCGGTATTAATTTCTGCTGGAGTCCATAAAGCAGCTTCGGTCTTACAAACCGAAATAAAAAATAGAAATACAAATATTGAAATTTTCAGTACCTTAGTTAACATAAAATTGTTAACTAAAATTATACCATATATTATAATAATGTAACTCAAAAAACCCACAAAAATGTGGGTTTTTTGAATTTTAAAAATTAAAATTAAATAATCATTTTAAACACTATAATTACTTTTTATCTCATCCCTTTCCAATAGTCTTTCCTATCTGTCATTATGTCTTTCCATAAAGTCTGAATACAATTTAAAGTTATTATTATCACTCTTATGTGCTCAATTGAGGCACATAAATCGACACCATAAGTCTATTTTCATAGACAAGTTTTCACTTGAATTAATCCACGAACAGCTTCCGCTGCCCGTGCCTTGTTACGACTTCATCCCTGTCA
>CAZKXE010000038.1:0-6058 GCA_964556855.1 uncultured Candidatus Saccharibacteria bacterium | reverse complement strand
GAATCCTGAAGATAGCCCTATTGAGGTGGTGTTGGATTTTGAAATTTATCCTAAATCTGTCTCATCTGGTAACTTGTATAAAAAATATGCAAAGCCGGTAACTCTTGAGAAAGGTGATAACAAATTTTCTATACCGATTGATATCAATAATGATAAACCTGAAGTTTATGAGGGGTTACTAAAAGTTAAGAATAAAGAAGGTGATATTATTTCACCCCGAATTTACTTTCGATATATTGTCGACGGAGATTTAGTTACTATTCATAATTCTAGATTGATTTTGCCAAACTCAGATGATGAGAATAATTTTACTATCTCGAATGGTTCTAATTTTAAAATAGGAATTTCATATAGTGGAAATGCATACGATATTTTGGCTAACGAAACAAGAACTAATCAGGGGCTTAGAACTGAAATAAATATTAAAAATGAGAATGATGAAATAGTCGAGCAAGAAATTGTGAACTTTGACTACAACATTGGATTGTATAAAGAATTAGACTTCATAGCTAAAAATAGCGCTAGTAATTTGTATTTAGATATAAATATATTTAATTCTAATAATGTTTTAGTTTTGAATCACCAAAATATTTTTTATGGTAATAAATTAATTAGTGAAGATGATAATTGGCTAAATATAAATATCTTATTTGCGCTGGTCGGGTTATTGATATTAATACTGGTAATATTTTTGGTTAGGAAACTAGGAGTAAAAAATACCGTTACAGGTTTTATGATAGTTTCCTTATTATTTTTAGGTAAAGATGAAAGCGTATTTGCAGCTCCAGTTGAAAGAGACACAGCCCAGGCCGTAATGATGTCTGGCTCATATACAGCTTTTGGTTTATCACAAAGTATAAGCATTAATGCTCCGTTTACAGTAATGGAACCTGGGGAAAGTTTCAACTTATCTGGTTCGTTAACAGCTTTTTCTTGTTCTAACGCTGCAGATGATGCTGCAATAAGGGCAACAGCAATTCTTAATAAAAATAATCCATCCAATATTGTTAATACAATGGGGCAGGTAAGAGGTGGATTTTCGAGACCTTATTGGGACAATATTGTTGTGAGTGGGAGAAATGATTATGTTTCAAGAGGATTTAGATTAAGAGGTCCATATGTTGCCCCAAATGAACCCGGTCAATATAGAATTTATTTAACAGTCGATTTAACAAGACGAGATGGGGTAAATGGAGACGCCGGAAGAACAGCTTATTATATAGACTTTGAGGTTATATCCCCAGATCCAATCGACGGAGACTGCAACGACACAACCACCAACCAGTCATATCTATCAGCACCAGCCGAATCAGCTAGATGTACTTCAGGGGATCAGTCTAATCTAAGAAACCCATCATATACAGGAGGTAGTTATAAATGGGATTGTCTAGAACAGTATGGTGGTGTTTCTGAATTTAATTGTACAACACAGCCAGTAGACCCAATCCCTGGCCAATGTGGTAGTGCAGACGGAAAATATTATCCAGTACAAATAAATATCACTAACAAATGTGCTAACGGAACCACCCCAACTGCAATCACTTCAAATGGAGACGGAACTTTTAGTTGGGATTGTCAGGGTCTATATTACCCAACAGCTGGATCAAGAGTGGATGATGAATGTAATACTGTAGCAAATACAGGAGATCAATTAACTTGCAGATTTGAACCATTCGATCAACTCGATAATATTGCTCTAGAGGGTAATTTGAGCGTTAGGACTTATGTTGACCCAACATTAGATACTGCAGGATTAAAATATAAATTCACAAAAGACGGGCTTGAATTCACACCACCTAATGGACTAATTAGAATAGACGGAGGAGCTAACTACAATGATGTTTGGAAAACATTATCCTTTATTAATCTAAAATTGGAACAACATGGAGTCTACCAGACAAAGGCTTCCTTGCAATATTATGGAGTTGATAACTTTGCTAGTGATATATGCGAGGGTAACGTTGGAGATTATTTTGTCAGTATCAGTCTACCAGAGATCATATTTTCAATTGATCCTGAATTAGCCGATGATCAAAATAAATGTCATGCAAAAGTAAGTATTTCAAATAATGTCGGAGAGGCTGATGTTCAGTGCACAATTATCACAGATAATAATGAAGTTGTTGATGATGATATTGATTTAGTTAACGGACTAAATGATGATGATAGAGAAGTCATGGCTGGAACATCGTATAAATTAAAATGTGAATTAACAGATCCACTTTATGCCACTCTGGCTAATGATGCAATTAATGATTTACTAGAAACCCCACTTGATCGATGTGTGGTTAACCCAAATTTGAGGCAGAATTAAACTAAAATTAATCTCTCATTATTACTGAGGCTTAAAAATAATTCAAAAAACTCCCTAAAAATGGGGAGTTTTTGATTAACCAATTTTTTCAGCTTTTTAAAAATCATGCTACAATATTGATTATGGATACACAGACTAGCGAAAATACTAACAAAAATATTGCTTTTTATACGAAATATCGGCCACAGAAATTTGCCGAGGTCCTTGGACAAAATCAGGTAACAGACATTCTAGAAACAGCGGTTAAAAATAATCAAATTAGCCACGCCTATTTGTTTATTGGGTCACGTGGGACAGGGAAGACTTCTGTGGCAAGGATTTTGGCACGTGAAATTGGAACTAGTCAAAATGATCTTTATGAAATTGATGCGGCATCGAATAACGGGGTAGAGCAAATACGCGAAATAACCGAATCAGCTAATAATCTGCCTTTTGATTCTGTGTACAAGGTTTACATCCTTGATGAAGTACATATGCTATCAAAGCCGGCGTTTAATGCTTTGCTTAAAACTTTGGAGGAACCACCTAAACATGTTATTTTTATTTTGGCTACCACCGAGCCTGAAAAAATTCCTGAAACGATTATTTCACGATGCCAAAATTTTCAATTCAAGACCCCGAATCAATCAGTTCTAAAAGAAATGATTAAAAAAACTGTCTCTGCTGAGAAAATGAAATTAGATGACAGTGTTATCGAATTGATTGCTATTTTGGGTGACGGGTCATTCCGTGATACTCATACAATTTTACAAAAAGTGATGCAGACCGAACAGATTATTTCGGATGGTAAAATCACACTAGAAGAAGCTGAAAAAGTTCTCGGTGCCCCTAGTAACGTCTTAGTCAATCAGTTCCTAGAAGGTTTGTTAACTAAGAATTTAGAATCCGGATTGCAGACTGTTGAAAAAATTAAACAAAGAAATTTGGATCATAAGGTATTTTTAAAATTGCTTTTGATGAAATACCGGGTGGCTTTATTTTTAAAAACGGCTAAATCAGAAAAAGATTTGTATGAAAATTTGGTGACTGCTGATGATTTGGAATTTCTAACAAAACTTGTGGAGGAAAATAATGGAATGATTGATTCGAGAACCCTATTAAGGGTGCTTGAAATTAATGGTCAGTTTTTGATGAGTCCCGATCCATTTATCCTATTCGAGATTTTCCTAGTTGAAATTATTTCAAAAAAAGAGTAATATAATTTCATTATCTATTTATGTAGATAATTATTGCCTGATCGTCTAATGGTAGGACGCTTGGTTTTGGTCCAAGAAATCGGGGTTCGAATCCCTGTCGGGCAGCATAAAAATAAAATCACTAGACACGCTAGTGTCTAGTGATTTTATTTTTTACTTGAGTCGAATGGATTTGAAATATAGAAGATAAAAGTCCTGAAGAGTGATGACCTTTATAGGAAATCTAAAATAAACATATGAAAGTTGCCTTTATACACAACGAAAAAAAAATCGGAACAGGAGCTCACTATATTAATGACTTGATGTCTCTTAAGTTGCAGGAGTCAGGCGTTGAAATGAAAAATTTTTATCCGCGCATTTCTCTTGATGCTCCTCTTCGCTTGGGAGGGTTAAAAAATATTTTATTCTTCCACTCACTTCTTGAAAAAAGAAAAGAAATTTTGAAGTATGACCTAATTCAAGGTACTACGTATACACCGTTACCTTTCTTGGCTTATCCAATTCCTGTTATTTCTCATTTCGGGTCTACAACTCAAGGTTTTCTTGATGCGACACCCCGCGCATCTAAAATGGAGCCAGTCTTAAAAAAAATATGGTACAAACTTAGAAAAATAAAAGCAATCAAGGAACTCAATATAATCACAAGACGTCCGTTGAGAGATATTGCAGAAGTTGAACAGTATGTCGCTTCAAAATCTGAAGCAGTAATTGCGACATCATTAAACGTAAAACATGAACTTCTAGAAATGGGTGTAGAAGAAGATAAAATTCATTTGATCCATAATGCAATTGAGGATTATTGGTTTGATAATCATAGACCTAAACCAGTAAAGGATCCGAGCATTGTTTTTCTTGGGAGACTAGGTGGAGATGCTTTTAATCTAAAGCTAAAAGGAATTGATCGACTCATTCACCTTTATACTTATTTTTCTGATACGAAGAAAGTAACTGTATGTATGACAACTAATAGGGGAATTGTTTCGTGGTTATCAAACAATATTTTGAAGCATTCTTTGTTTGTAAATTTGAAGAAGGATAAAATACCAGGAGTGATAAGGGGGCTGAGAGGAAGTATTCTTTTTGTATCATCACGATATGAAGGCTTTTCTTTGAGTCTCGTTGAAGGTATGTCCCAAGGGCTTGTGCCTGTTGTATATGCCGTTGGTGTTGCTCCTGAAATTATTCGGAATGGGAAAAATGGTTTCATAGTATCTTCTCAAAAAGAGGCAATTGAAAAAGTTAACTTGCTGCTCACTGATGAAGGGCTTCGTAAAAAATGTTCCAAAGAAGCAGAAAAAACATCAAAGCAGTTTGCAAGTTCTTTGATTGCCAAGAAGCTAATGAAACTTTATGAAAAGGTTGGTAAGCATAAGAAATAAGTATAATAAAACTATCCTATATTTTAGCTGTGGTTTATTTTTTTTTAGGAACAATAAAATTTTCAATGACCCATTTCTTGTTTTTTAAGAAACTATATCAAACTTCTTTTTCAAATTCATAATCAGCTCGTAAGATTTGTTAATGTCATCAATTGATATTTTTCCTTCTTCAATAGCTTTGTAAATTGTGTCAACGGTCCTGTAGGCTAATTCCTCGTCGTAAACATCGCCGTTGTTTGAAAGGATTAATAAATTACATCCCGCGTTTACTGCTCTGATAACTGCTTCTTCGAAACCATAGTTATCAGCAATAGCCTTCATATGCATATCATCAGAAACTATTACTCCTTCGAAACCTATATCTTCTCGTAGAATTTTTTTCAAAAAATTAGGTGATAGGGTAGCAGGGTATTCTGGATCAATATTTGTATTCATAATATGCGCAGTCATTACCACATCTAAAAGCCCCTCATTTTGCAAATTGATATATGGAATCAACTCTTCTTCTTGATAGGAATTAGTAACATCAGTCAGTCCTAGGTGACTGTCAGCATCAGAACTGCCGTGTCCTGGGAAATGTTTTGCTACTGTGATGATATTTTTTTTATTATGTTCCTCTATAAAAGCTTTGGCATGATTTGTTACTTCTGATGGGTTGGCAGAAAAAGATCTTTCAAGATACCCAATAACAGGATTTTCAGGATTAACATTTACATCAAGTACTGGTCCAAAGTTCATATTAAAACCAAGGTCCTTTAACTGTGAAGCAATTTTTTCTGTTTCTGCCTGTGTTGTCTTGGTGGTAGCATCTTCACCCATAACCTGAGCTGACAAAATTGGCAAAAAACCATATTTTTCTTTTAGACGATTTACATATCCACCTTCTGCATCGATTGCAATCAACATTTGTGTTTTTGAATATGATTTCAAATCGGAAATTAGTTTTTTTGTTTGTTCGGGGCCTGTAATATTTCTAGGAGTGCCTTGGGATTCAACGAAATAGTCAAATAAAATAACTCCACCAATATTCAATTCCTTGATCACTTTTGTAATATAGGAATCATCGTTAATTTCTGTGCCGTCAAAACCAAGGATAATCATTTGGCCAATTTTTTTCTTCAAACTATCTTCCTTTGAATTATTTTCTCTCATACTTTCTTTTCCTTCAT
>CAZKXE010000037.1:0-6129 GCA_964556855.1 uncultured Candidatus Saccharibacteria bacterium | reverse complement strand
TTTTGATAACTCGATTCAAATTTCCTTGTCTCTTTTTTTAATTGATTTAAATTTATAAAAACTTCTCCGTTTAAATTATCAATTGGAAAACTTAATACATTTGGAATATAATTTTTGCCTCTATATTTTAAATTTAAATTTCTTGATCTTTGGTCACCTATAAAAACTAGTGATAGATCATAATGTTTAGGAAGTATTTTTTCTGCAATATTACAAAAAGTCGATTCCTTTATCGGCAATCGACTTCTTGTACAATTTTTAATATTAATCATATTAAAATATAACTATATTATGAAATTAACCTCTGTTATTGTAACCAGATATTTTTCCTAGTTTGAACAAATTATCGTAGTTTGCTTTATTTCCCAAAGATTTTAACTTTGCTTTTTTCTTTGTGTAATCAGAAGGTTTTCTATCTTCATAACGAAGAGATCTTACCTTCGGTAAAACACCAGAATTCTGAACCTTTTTGGTGAATCTTTTGATTAAAGCGATACTATTTTCATTTGGTTTCTTTTTTAATTGAACGTTTGTAGCTATAATGTTTGTTAGATTATCATATATATTAAATTTTGACAACTCATTTTTACAATGACTTATTTAAGAAAATCGATTAATTCTCTTGGTTCAAGAATCTTCTGTGATTTTCCTTCGGCATCTCTAATCATTACATTCAGATCAAGAGTTTCCTTGTATCCAATAATGATAATATTGTCAGCTTTATATTTTTTAGATAATTGAATTTGTGGCCCAAGTCTATCTTTAGTTAAGTCGTGTTTTACAAAAATTTTATTATCCCAAAGCAAACCTATAATTCCCAGTGCAAAAGTTTTAGCTTGAGGACTAATTTGCAGAATATAATTTTTAGTATCGCCAATTTTATTTATCAGAGTTTGAGTAGCTGTTTTAGGTTTAGTAATCCAAACATTAGCAGTAATTGCAGGTACTGATTTTCGGAAGCCTATTTTTTTTGAATACAAATCTAATCTTGTTCCGGCGGCTAACATCTTGTTAGTTTTATTATCAATAAAATAAAAGGTAGTGTGGTCTGAGTAATTTAAATCTCCCAAAATATCAGAATTAATTTCATAAGGAATCTGGAATGTTTCTATCCTTTCTATTAAATTAGTAAATATTTGTCGAGTTTCTTCAGTCAAAAAGTCCATTGGTTCAGGGGCCTGTTCTTTTAGTGGTTTACATTGATCGCCTCCTTCTGTAATCAAGGTGTGAATGCCTTGCTTGAAGTACTGTCTACAATTAGCATTTAATAAATTAATATTTTTTCGGAAGAAGTTAGTAGATTCTCTATTGAATTGAGTTTTAGCCTCCTTTCCTCCGATATTATTTATATGCAGGGTATAATTTTTTTGACCGTTTTCATTCAATATAGTAGCAATAGTTTTAATTAAAATAGCTTCTGCAATACTGTTATCAACCCCAATAATGTTTAAATTAACCTGTTCTTCACCGTTTCTTTTCCTAATTTTTGTATGAGGACCTTTTGCTAATTGGTCGAAATACTGGAATAGGGGAACTGAGCCATTTTCTTTTTCAAATTCCTTGTAGTTTAATAAAATTTGGGTAATTTCTTCGATTGGCGGTAAGTAACTGTCAAAATACTTAGTGTTCTTTTTGGTGTCTTTGGTAATTTGAATAGCTTCTTTTGATACTTCAAGATTTTTATGAATCGAGAAACCAAAATGTTTAGCTACAGCTGCAGCTTGGTAATATTTTTCAGTTTTTGTTTTTTTTGTCATATTATTTTTTAGCTATTAATTAAATATTTGTCCAAATCAATTTTTCCGGGGAACAGGTCAAGCGGGTAAAATCTCCATATTGGTCTACCTACAATTTCTTTTTTGGAAATAGCTCCAAAAAATCTTGAGTCAAGACTGTTGGCCCTATTGTCTCCTAATACAAAAAATTCATCTTCGGCAAGTTTTTTTTCTAATTGGGTAGATTTAGGAAACTCTATGTAATCCTCCTCAATCCTTACAAATTCATCTTGGTTAGGAAATTTAATATAAATATCTTCTCCGTCAATTTTTATTGTTTCATTAGGTAGTCCAATAATTCTTTTAATTAAATATTTTTCGGCTACTGTGACATGATTCTGGTCTTCTATGTTTTGCTTAAAAACTACGACATCTCCTCTAGCTGGTTGTTTAAATCTATAAGTCAATTGGTCAACTAGTAAATATTGGGAGGTTTCAAATGTAGGGCTCATAGATTTACCTTCTACAACAAAAGGTTGGGCCACAAAGTATCTAATTGGTATAACTATAGCTGCAACTGTTAAGATAAATACAAAAAACTCCTTTATTTTAGCCATTATATTTAAATCTTTATATTTTTTAGAAACTTCAACATTTTCAGTACTAGCGGCTCCATTTAATTTTTCAAGGTTAGTCATTTGATAGCTATTGTAATATAGATTGTGATTTGACACAAATGTTTTATTTTGTTGTATTTTTTGGTATATTATTAGATATGAATTACATTGTAGGATTAGGAAACCCAGACGAAAAATATGAAGAAACTCGGCATAATATTGGTCGGGATATATTATTAAAATTTGCTAAAAAACATAAATTGCCGGAGTTTATTTTTGATAAAAAGAGTAATGCACTCATTAGTGAGGGTGAATATTTTTTTATAAAAGAAGGACGAAAAACCAAAACCAAAGTACCGTTGACTCTGATTTTACCTGAAACTTATATGAATAATTCTGGATTAGCTCTTAAAAAAATTATTAGCAATAAGAAAAAAGCCGAATTGTTGACTGTAATTTATGATGATTTGGATTTGGGAATAGGAGTGACTAAAATGAATTTTAATAAAGGAACAGGTGGGCATAAAGGACTTGAATCAATTATTAACAATATTAAAACAAAGGAATTTAATCGAATAAGAATTGGAATTTCCCCAACAACTCCGACAGGTAAATTAAAAAAGCCAAAAGGGGAGGAGAAAGTGGTAAAACATGTCCTTGGAAAATTTTCTCCAAAAGAAGAAAAAACTATCAATAAAATAAAAAACCAAGGAGTAAAAGGAATAGAAATGATTCTGGAATTAGGTAGAGTCAAGGCAACTAATTTGTTTAATTAGTTCTCTCTATAATTTAAGAAACTTTTATAATCCAAAAAACCACCTTTTTAAAGGTGGTTTTTTGGATTTGCGATTAGTAGCAATCTTAAATTAAGAATTATTTTATGATAGACAATGTCATTTTTTGTTCCTTTGGTTCAAAAACTTTAATTTTGAAATCATAAACTTTTCCTAATTCTAGAGCTTCTTTTAGATCCTCTGGTTTTTCAAATTCTGAAACATGAACTAAACCAGCGACTCCTTCTTCGATTGAAGCTAAAGCCCCGTGCTTGTTGTATTTAATAATCACACCCTTAACTTGGTCGCCCTTTTGGTATTTTTTACCAGCTCCTAACCATGGGTTTTCTTTCAAAGATTTAATTGAAAGTGAAATTTTTCCATCCTTAATTTCGATTACTTCCACTTTTACTTTATCTCCTACTTTGAAATGTTGTCTAGGGTCTTCAACAAGAGACCAGTCAATTTCAGAAATATGAACCAAACCTTCTGTCTGGTCGTCAATTTTTACAAAGACTCCGAAATCAACTACTCCTGTTACTTCACCTTCTAATACATCACCTAATTTATAACCACTAGTTTTTTCTTTAACTTCTTGCTCATTTTCTTCTGTGTTTGGACTTGTGTGTCCTGAATGTTTTTCAGAGAAAATTAATTTACCATCTTCTGGAGTTGCTCCAATAATGATAACAACCAATTCTTGCCCAATTAATTTCTTTAATTCTTCTAGAATTCTTGTTTTATCACCGTCAGTAACTCGAGGATAATGTTCGGTGTTCAGTTGTGAAGCTGGCAAAAATCCTTGTAAACCTTGCCAATTCATAATCAAACCTCCCTTGTTAGCATCCTGAACTGTTAGTCCTAATACTTTTTTATCTTTGATAGCACCTTCAACTTCTCCCCAAATTAATGCTTGGCGAGCTTCTTTTAATGATAATTCAATATATCCTTCTACGTTTCTAGTATCAACTATTTTTGCTGAAACAATATCTCCAGCATGCAAGTTTCTAACTAAATCTCTTGCAGTTAAATACTCTCTACCGTAAATAATTCCTGTTCCAAATGGTGGTAAATCAACATATACTGCTGATTTTTCAATACCAATGACCGGACCTTCAATCAAATCTCCAACTTGTGGAGGATTTTGAATTTGTTCAGTCAATTGATCCATTAAATTTTCCTTGTCCTTATTTTTTATAAAATCAAACATATTTAAATTTAATATCCAAAAGGTCTATGTGCGTAGCAATCGTAACAAAACACAGGGTTACTATTGGATATGACTAATAATATTGACTCGCTATAGTATACTTTTTTTCTTGGTTTTGTCTAGATTTATTAAATATTCTCATATTTGTTTTAATTGAACTAGACCCAAATCATCATCCGCGTTATAATACCTAAATTATGATAATTACATACCAAGGAATAGAGGCAATAAAAATTCAACATGGGGATACTGTAGTGGCGTTCAATCCACCATCAAAGGAATCAAAACACAGTGGGACAAGTTTCGGGGCTGACGTTGTTTTGATTTCAGCTAATCATCCAGAATTAAATGGGGCAGAACAAGCTTCACGAAAAGAAAAAGAGGCTTTCGTTATAAAAGGACCAGGAGAATATGAAGTAAATGGACTATTTATAAGAGGTTTCCTATCCAAAACTGGATTCGGAGGATCAGAAAAAATTAATACTATATATACTGTCACAGTAGATGGTATTCACGTTGCTTATTTAGGTGCTTTGAATGAAACCGAACTATCACCAGAAGCGAAAGAAGAATTAGGTGAGTCTGATATTTTATTTGTACCAATTGGTGGTGAAGGAGTTTTGGATTCATCAGATGCCTATAAGTTGGCCGTAAAAAGGGAACCAAAAATTATCATTCCAATCCACTTTGGGGAGGTTGGCGAAAAGGATGCACTTAAAAATTTTTTGAAGGAAGGCGGTCAAGAAGATGTGAAGCCTATTGAAAAATTAACTATCAAGAAAAAAGATTTAGATAGTAAACAAGGAGAAATAGTAGTTTTAAAAAAATAGAATCTCTATAACTTTCTAAAATATGAGCTTAATTAAAAATTGGATTAAAAAAAATCAACAAAAATCAAATTCTGAAAAAAACAGGATTGCTTTAATTTTAGCTTTCATATTGACGGTTATAATTGTTGGAATATCAATCCTTGTGAAGCCTTTATTAAAAATAGATAATCAAACAGAAATAACTTCAGAGGTAATATCCTCAGGACCATTTTCAATATTTGGTGATATTTTAAATATTGTTAAAGGAAAGGAATAAAAGATTGATTCTTGAAGATAAAAAATGTTAATATAGAAAAATATGAAAAAAGATTCCGAAAATAAAAATAATAATTCAGAAAAAAATCCAAAAGAATTATCTGACAAAGTGATTATAACCCCGATTAGTGAAGAAATGAAAAGGGCTTATATCAACTATGCAATGTCAGTTATTACAGACAGAGCCTTACCCGATGTTCGTGATGGGTTAAAACCAGTTCACAGAAGAATTCTTTTTTCAATGCACAAAGTTGGTCTAAGTTCTACTTCAAGATTTAAAAAATCAGCGACTGTTGTTGGAGATGTTATTGGTAACTATCACCCTCATGGAGATAGCTCAGTTTACGAAGCGATGGTTAAAATGGCCCAACCTTTTGCCATGAGGTATCCCTTGGTCCTAGGACAAGGTAACTTTGGTTCAATCGATGGTGATAAGGCCGCTGCTTATCGTTATACTGAATCAAAAATGAGTAAACTTGCAGAAGATTTACTAAAAGATTTAGAAAAAGATACAGTTAATTTTAGATTAACTTTTGACTCTACTAAAAAGGAACCAGAAGTTTTACCAGCTGGAGCGCCCAATTTGTTATTGAACGGAACCATGGGAATTGCTGTCGGAATGGCTACAGATATTCCACCTCATAACCTAGGAGAAATAATCGATGCCACTTTCCATTTGATAGATAATCCAAAGTCTACAACTGAAGATTTACTAGCTTTTGTGAAAGG
>CAZKXE010000036.1:0-6367 GCA_964556855.1 uncultured Candidatus Saccharibacteria bacterium | reverse complement strand
AAATTAGCGCGGGCCATCTCGGATTCGTGCCATGTTGTTACTCCTATGTTGAGCGACGGGATCACCTTGACCCTGTCTAATGTGCAAGACCTCTCCTTAGGTTTTGCTTTAAAATTAATGTGCTGACTTAAATTAGATACTACTGATATTTAAAAAATTGTCAAGAGCAGTTTTAACTTCATCACTATTATCAGTTTCCATTAATTTTTCCCTTAATTCTTTTGCTCCCTCAAAATCATTGATATAGGCTTTGAAATGTTTTTTCATAATAGCGAAATTTCTATGTGGCAATTCTTTTTCAAAAATTTTTACTTGTTCTAATAAAATTTCAAATTTATCTTTTATTGAAATTTCTCGGTTACCACCATTTATTTTATAATTCATATTGAAAAACCACGGGTTTCCAAAAATCCCTCTCCCAATCATAACCCCATCACATCTTGTTTCCACACTTTTTTCGTATGCTTCTTTTACACTATTAACATCTCCGTTACCAAAAATTAAAACTCTATGCTGTTTTTCAATTTTTTTTCTAAAAAAACTCGCCTGATACCAGTTATCTCTAATTTCTACTGCCCTTCTTATTCTACTCCAATCAGCCATAGATTTTGACATTTGTTTTCTTGTTCTTGCGTGGATAGTAATTAATTCAGGATAAGTTTCCAATAATTTCGGTAACCAACTCTCTAAAACATCTTGATTATAACCAAGTCTAGTTTTAGCACTCACAGAAATTCTAGTTTGCAGTTTAAAAGAAAATAAATTAATAATATGTTGCCAGAAAACAGAAATTGGATTTTGATTATATCCAAATAACTTATCTGAGAAACTTTTTATGAAGCGAATTGTGTAATATAAAAATAACCATATTGAAATTTCATAACCCACACCATCCTTGGCTGCCCAAACAATTTCATGAGCCTTTATTGGATTTTTAATCATAGCAGCACCACAGCCCTGTTTTTCAATAGAACGATCTGGACATCCCATGTTTATATCAATGCCATCAAAATCCATTTTTCTAATTAACCTAGCTGTTTTTTTAATATTCCTAGCATTAGATCCAAAAACTTGTGCCACAATTGGCTTTTCATTTTTATTAAATTTCAAATTTGATCTTAATTTATCCTGACTTGTTACACCTAGTTGATCTGGATTATTATTCGGTGCTAGAACCAAGCCATCAGCGGAAACAAATTCCGTCCAAAAAACGTCGGGTTTCCCACATTTATTGATCACAGTTCTAAAAGCAATATCGGTTACATCAGCCATAGGAGCCAAAACTAAAATTGGTTCGACAGGTTTATTTCCTTGTCGACTTTCATCAATTTTAATTTTCTTTAATCTTGACCACAAATTCATAACCTTATTTAGCAGTATATTCTAAATTATGCAAGATATATGAAGAAATTTTTTCCATATCAGACGATGCATCATCACTATATAAAAGTACGGCTCCAACCTTTCTTAATTCATTATTGGGACTAATTGGTAATTCAAAAATTGAAATTAATGTTTTTTTGGCTTCATCTATATAACCATTTTTACCACCATAATAATTAGCATCACCAGCAAAGTGATTGTTGTTATACCAAATACGATTATCTTTTCTATAATTTTTTAATCTTGTGATATCCCAAATAATTGAATGCTCTTTTTCTATATATTGAGCTAATTTTGATAAGTCACTAACTGTTGAAACGTTTTTAAAAGACAGCCCACTTGCATCAAAATAAAAAGTACTAACCATTCCAATTTCCTCTGCTTTTTTATTCATTAACTCGATAAAATCAGGTCGACCATATTGAATCGCCAATGCTTCTGCCGCGTCGTTACTTGATTCCAATAACATAGCATGAATTAAATCCCAAACTTCATATGAATCACCTTCTTTTAATGACCCTTGTTCCCCATAAACTTTGACAGATTCCCAATTAATATAAACTTGATCATCTTTAGGAATATTTTCTAAAGCCACAACAGCTGTCATTAGTTTTGTAATTGATGCAATTGGCAAAATTTTATTAGAATTATCTATATTTCTATTCTTCAAAATATTAATAACGTCTCCAGTTTCTAAGTCAAAAATCAAATAAGTATTTGTAGTTAGATATGGGGCTGGGTAGCTCTCCCTAAAGTAATTAAAACCAATTTTCTTAATTTCTAATTTTTCAGGCTCACTTCTAAAGGAAAAAATAGAATTTGAATTTTCAGAATAATCTGCAGCCTTTATACTATCTGCAAATGGCCAGATATCGAAAACCAAAGCTAAGTTAAAATTTTTATAATTAAAATTGGTAACAAGTTTACCGATCGATTCGTTAATCGGTTTTTCTAAATATGTATTATAAATTTGCCCGTAAAAAGCAAAACTAATCTGGCTCCCCTTTACAATTAGGAATCCTCCAAAAATTCCTACGAACATACCCAGTATAGAAAAAGTTATTTTATTTTTTAGATTCATATTTTTTCTTTTCTACAACTTCATATAATTTCCTTTTAGCCTGTTTGATTGGATTTTCGTCGGTACTTATACTATTGATAATTTTTTTAACATCAAGATAGCTTATATTTACTTTATCAGAGTTTTGTATAATGTCAGCTTCATGAAAAATAGCCCTTCTTAGGAAGTCTTCGTCATCAGTTATTGCAAAATATTTATCAAAGTAATTCAACAAATCAACATTTGTCTCAAGGGCGCTATGATAGTCTTCTTGGGTACTTGTTGCAATAAAAATTATTTCGTCATGTGATAGAATTTTATTAAATTCGCTGATAAAATCAAAACCATTTTCATCAGATTTTTCGATTAATTTAGGAAGGTCATTAACTACCAAAATAATATTTCTATTTTTAATTGCTTCATTAATCATTTCAGAAAATAATATCCCAAACTCTTCAGCACTTTTTTGTTTTAATAGTAAGACATCAATATTTAAAACGTAAATTCTTTTATTTTCAAATTTTGAAAGTGCGAAGCCGCTAGCAATCATTTTTGCATATGCAGAAATTACTTCCATACTAGTTTCCAAATTCTTACCAATTAATAACAAGTTAAGAAACTTTTGGTCTAAAAGAAAATCCTCTAATTTTTCAGCCTCGTCTCTAAAAAAAATCCAATCCTTCCCGAGACTTTGATAAATTTTATTCTCGTAAATTAAGTGAGCATATTTTTCAAGGAAATTAATTTTTGGACTATACCATCTCTGGCCAATACTTGGGATTCTAGATAAGTTTTCCTTGCTCCAAAATCTTTCCTTGCTACGATTTTGCCAACCAATTTGTTGCACAAATTCACAAGCTCCATACAGATCATCTTCAGTTAAATTATTTTTTTCTAAAAACTTTAAAAAGTCGAAATCTTCTGAATAGATAGCTTTAGCATAATCAACCAAATTAACCACTTTATCGTCGTCGATTTTTCCAAATGGATTAGTTTTAAAAATAATTTGGCTTTCATTTATTAGATCTCTATCCTTATTTTTAATAAATCTCTTTATTTCATCTTTTGATAAATCTAATTTTTCTATTACTTTTTCACCAATTCTTGATTCTAAAAAACTTCCAGTTATGTCATCCGGATCTGCGGCATAAGCAAGAAGCGCAACTTCATAATCAACTTTTTGGTTTAGAAAATAATGGTACAAGTAAAAAAATTCAACTAGGTAACTTTTCAACCACAAAATTCCAAAGATTAACGCCATGCCTCTGAAAGGATATTTATAAACAGTCAGGAAATCTGAAATATCTGTTAGGCCAATCCTACTCCACAAATCAATTTTCAGCGTCAATATCATCAGGAAAAGAAAAGCTAGGAAACCCGTTGCCATAATTATCTGATAGATCTTTCTATTTCTGTAGCGTATAAGATCATCTAATAAAATAGCTGGATAAAACTTATCTCCATATTTTTTTAATTCTTGAAAATTAATCATGAAATTAATATTTTAAATTTATCGATACTTAAAATTACTGCCGTTGATTTTGATTGTAAAATTGATAATTCAATATCTCCTATATTTTGAATTTTAAACAATGACGCTGCTGCCAAAACAAAGGCAAGTAATAGAATAAAAGGTAAAAACAACCACACAAAAAATGAAATTATTCCAAAAAATAGAACGAGGCACCAAACGAATATTCCCAATATAATAACGAGGGATCTTAATGTAATCATGGCGATGGTTCCCATTATAATTGAGAAATTTGATTCATGATCATGAATATCAGTGGTATCATTTTCGTTTAATTTTTTTAATGGAGCAAATAAATTAAAGAACAGAGACTTAATAGAGAAAAAATTACACACAAACTGCAACATATCTGAGAGTAGATATACAAAGGCCACTAATGATTTTGTGTAGTGCCATGCAAAGTAATATGGAATTAAATTGAAGAACTTCATTAAGATAATTATAACATCTTATTTAATTTTGTAATAAATGTTTTTCCCAAATCGTAAATCTATGTATTCTAGATTTTTAAACTGGATATCATTAATTTCTTCGATTTCGATTGTGGTCTTTAAATTATTAAGCAGTGTTACTGCAGATTCATCATTTGATTCAATTAATAGACTAGGGCCTTCGTCTATTTTAACTTCAAAAGTTTCTTTGTCGTTTGTATTAATAGTATTTACCTTCATATCAATCTTTGACAACCCTTCTGCAAAATCATGCAAAGTTCCAAACCTTTCTGAATCAAAATAATAATATCCTAAAGGGCTTTCTTGAAAATTCATTCCTCTAAATTCAATCAATTTATCGTTCTGTATAACTAGATTATCTAGATCATTTAGCTGATAAAAAATTTGTCCTTCATTATTCATTAAAAAACATTTTTCTAGCCCATCTTTTTCTTCGATAAGATTTAAATTTTCAGACGCTGAATTATCAGAATTTTCCTGGTGTTCAATATTAAATATCTGACAGTACAAAGCCACTGGTTCAAATTCACTGACTTCTACTTTTACAATTTTATTATCAACCCTGACATCTGCACCTTTAATTGGTAGGAATTTATTAACTATTTCATTACTAATTTTCTTTCTCCGAATAAACAGCGAGTTGGTTTTTTTAAATAGTAAAAAATTTTTTCCACTCAATAGTCCCTCTATCTCCTTTGTAATTTCAGACTGTTCTACAAATTGAGTTTCAGATATTTCAATAGCTACAATTTGAAATTTTTGATAATTAAATAAGTAAATCATGGCAACAAAAATAGTTACCGACAAAAAGCTTATTAAACTAATTTTGATAATTAGTTTCCTTTTTTTCTTTTTTAAATAAGCTGGTGTTTGATATCGATTTTGATGCGACATTTATTTTTCTTATTTATTTTTTGTAATGAATTCCTTTCCAACAAATGGGACCAGGACATCTGGAACTTTAATACTACCGTCAGCCTGTTGGTAATTTTCTACTAATGGAACCAAAATTCTAGGAAAAGCTAGCGCTGTATTATTCAAGGAATGAACATATTTCTTGTCTTCACCTTCTTTATATTTAATATTTAGACGACGAGTTTGAAAATCATGGAAGTATGAAGCTGAATGAGTTTCTCGATATGTATTTTGAGATGGGACCCATGCTTCAATATCGTATTTTTTAACTTGTCCTAGACCCAGGTCTCCTCCACAGTTAACGACCACGTGATATGGAATTTTTAAATCTTGCAAAATTTCTTCCGCATTATTTGTAATTTCTTCGTGCAATCGAACAGATTCCTCGTGAGAAGCTTCACACAAAATAACTTGTTCCAATTTATGAAATTCATGTACCCGGATTAAGCCTTTTGTATCTTTACTATGACTTCCTGCTTCACGACGAAAACAAGGAGAATAAGAAAGATATTTTTTAGGTAAATCATTTTTATCTAAAACTTCGCCTGCATGATATGACATTGTTGGTACCTCGGCAGTTCCAGACAAATAGTTTTCATCCTGGGTTTTATAAAGATCATCTTCCCCTTGTGGAAGATATCCTGTTCCAACCAAAGTTTTTTTATTAACTAAAGAAGGCATAATAAAAGGAGAAAATCCTTTGGCTACTAATTTTGTAATTACGTATTGTTGTAATGCAAATTGCAACATCGCTCCTTCATTTTTTAAAATATACCCTCTGAAACCAGAAATATCAGTTCCCTTTTCAAAATCTGCTAAATCCAAATCCTTCATTAAGGTTATATGATCCTTGGCTTCAAAATCTAACTGCGGGATTTCGCCCCATGTCCTAATTTCTTGATTATCAGCATCACTTTCTCCTTCTGGAACAGACATGTCTGGGATATTCGGAACCTGTAACATTAGTAACTGCCATTTGGCCATGACTTCTTTTAATTTCTCTTCATCCTTTTGAAGTTCATCTTT
>CAZKXE010000035.1:0-6397 GCA_964556855.1 uncultured Candidatus Saccharibacteria bacterium | reverse complement strand
TTTACAGGTTATTGGCCGTACGAAAATCCGAGGTATGCCTATGTTATTTTTCTTGAGAAGGGAGATAGGACTAATTTAATTGGTGGAGTGGCTGTTGCCAGAAACTTTTTTGATTGGTTAAAGCGGGAAAAACCAGAATATTTAGAATAAAAATTATAATTGCATTATTTAAAAAATACTGTATAATATTTGCTTATTTTTAATAAGCTAATTTTTTAAAGAATGACCGAAACACAATTATTAACAAAAGAGAAATATAAACAATTAGAGATTGAATTACATAATTTAGAGACTATCAAAAGGAAAGAAGTAGCTGATAAATTAGAGTATTCAAGGTCTTTAGGTGATTTATCTGAAAATGCTGAATATAATGACGCGAGAAATGAACAAGCTGAAGTAGAATCTCGTATCAATTATTTAACCGAATTGTTGAAAAATGCAGAAATTTTTGAACACAAAAAAGCAGATTCTGTCCAAATTGGGTCTACAGTTACTGTTTCAAAAAATGGCCAATCAGATAAATTTACATATCAAATCGTTAGTAGTGAAGAATCTGACATTTTGGAAAATAAAATTTCATACGAATCTCCGCTTGGAAGAGAATTGCTTCATAAAGTAAAAAACGAAGAATTTGAATTTGAAACTCCAACAGGGATTGCTAAGTACAAAATTATTGATATCGACTAATTTAGGTTATAATTAATTCATGACATCAATTAAAGAAATTAGAGAAATCCGTCTGGCCAAAAAAAACAAGATGGAATCTTGGGGTATTAATCCTTATCCTGCAAGAGTTGATAAAACTCATGAAATTAAAAGCCTTTTAGAAAATTATGAGGAATTAGAAAAAAATGGAAAATCCGTTAGTATTGTGGGAAGAATAATGTCTTTACGTGGTCAGGGAGCCTTGAATTTCCTAGATATTTTTGATGGTACGGGGAAAATGCAGGCCTTGCTAAAAAAAGATGAAAATCCAAGTTATGAATTAAATGAAGAATCAAATAATGAGGAGAAACAGTCTGAAGGACAGATTGAAGTTTTAAAAACAGATCTTTCTGGTTTTGAAATTTTTCAGGAAATTGTTGATGAGGGCGATTTTGTCAAAGTCACCGGAAAGTTATTTATAACTAATCGGGGTGCACAAACAATTTTAATTTCAGGTTGGCAAATAGTATCAAAAAGCCTCCGCCCAATCCCAGACGAATTTTATGGGATCAAGGACGAAGACGATAGATATCGACAAAGATATCTTGATATTCTGTTAAACGAAGACTCTCGGAAAATTGTAGAACAGAAATCAAAATTCTGGAATGCATTTAGACAATTTTTATTAAAGAAGGATTTTGTTGAAGTGCAGACTCCAGTCTTAGAAAATACTGCTGGTGGTGCAGAGGCTCGTCCTTTTGTAACGCATCACAATGCCTTGGATATCGATGTTTTCCTAAGAATTTCATGTGGGGAATTATGGCAAAAACAATTAATGGTTGCAGGCTTACCAAAAACTTTTGAAATCGGGAGAATTTTTAGAAATGAAGGAATGTCGAATGAGCACCTACAGGACTATACTCAGATTGAATTTTATGAAGCATATCGTGATTATGAATATGGAATGGAGACAATTAAAGATCTCTATAGATTTGTTGCAATGGAAACTTTTGGAACAACTGTTTTTAATATTAACGATCAAGAAGTTGATCTTGCAAGAGATTGGGAAACTTATGATTACGTCGAAACTGTAAAAAATAAGTTTGGAGTTAATGTTCTAGAAGCAGATTTGAATGAGTTGGTTAATTTATTGAAAAAAAATAATATTGATTTTAATCCTAATGAGATTAATAAAGAAAGAGCTACAGATTTATTGTGGAAGGTTTGTCGAAAAGAAATCGTAGGACCAGGATTTTTAATTAATGTGCCAGTTTATTTGGAACCACTAGCTAAAAAAACACAATTAGGTCAAACAGTTGAAAGATTCCAAGTCATCCTTGGTGGGACAGAATTAGGAAAGGGATTTAGCGAATTGAATGACCCTGTAGACCAGGAATCAAGATTCGATCATCAAGAGTCACTACGAAAAGCAGGAGACGATGAGGCTCAGATGAAAGACTCTGAATATGTTGAAGCAATGGAATACGGAATGCCGCCAGTCTTTGGATTCGGAATTAGCGAAAGACTGTTTGCAGTTCTATCTGGAAAACCAATCAGAGAAACAACTATTTTCCCAATGATGAGACCGAGAGATTAGTTTTTGGTGGATTTAATAATATTAAATAAGTAAAAACCGCAAAATATTTGCGGTTTTTTTGTTGCCGACTTGATGCTTTCGGTTGATTTTTTACTATTCTTAACTGTAATTACCTTGTGCAAAATTGTGGATAAAGTTAGTGGTTAAATGTGTAATTGTGGTATATAATGGTAATTAAGTGGGAGAGCGTGGGAAACTCTTATAAAAACTAAAAAATGTTAATTGGCGAATTTAAACACAGCATAGACGATAAAAAAAGAATTTCGCTACCAATGAAATTTAGAAAAATTATTGGTAAGAAATTAATTGTCACTAGAGGTCTAGATAATTGTTTGTTTCTTTATCCAGTTAAAGAGTGGGAGAAAATATCTGAAAAACTAGGATCACTTGGAATGGGTCAATCAGATACAAGAGGATTTAATAGGTTTATGTTAGCAGGTGCAAACGAAATAAATATTGATTCAGTTGGAAGAATTTTAATCCCTGATCATTTGAAAAGTTTTGCGGGTATCAAATCAAAAGTTATCTTTGCCGGAGTTTATAATCGAATAGAAATTTGGGATGAGAAAACTTGGGAGAATTACAAAAATAAGGTTTTGAAAGATGCAGATCAAATGGCTCAGAAACTTGGAGACATTGGAGCAATTTAAAATAAATCAAAGAAGGGAAAAAATATTGTCGAGCGTCAGAGTAACTTGAAAAACCAAAATGAATCATATATCAGTTCTTTTAAAAGAAATATTGGAGGGTTTAGAAATTTCTGACGGGGAAGTTGTAGTTGACATGACTCTTGGTGGAGGAGGGCACAGTAAAGCCATTCTAGAATCAGGGGCAAGCAATTTGACCTTAATTGGTATTGATGCTGATGAAGCAGCCAAAAAAAGGGCTACAGAAAAAATTGGAGAGTTGGGCGAAGGAAATCAAATAATTTTTGAAACGATTTATTTTGACTCCATTGATAAGGTACTAGCCAACAACAAAATCGAAAAAGTAGATAAGGTTCTGTTTGATTTAGGATACAGTAGTTTCGAAATTGATGAACCAGGAAGAGGGTTTTCGTTTCTACATGATGGTCCTCTAAAAATGACTTATAGCCAGGATGGTTCAGGAAATACACTCAATGCTTTCGATGTTGTAAATTCATTTTCAGAAGAAAATCTAGCCGACATCATTTATGGTTTTGGACAAGAACAATTCTCACGAAGAATCGCCAAAGCAATTATTGAAAAAAGGGAAGTTTCAGAAATTAAAACTACTAGTGAATTAGCTGAAATCATCAACTTTGCAGTCCCAAAATTTTATCGACATAAAAACGATGGAGGAAGATCTAAAATCCACCCAGCTACCAAAACTTTCCAAGCTATTAGAATAGCAGTGAACAGTGAATTAGAAAGATTAAAAATTGCCCTAGACAAAAGCTTCAAATATTTAAAACCGGGAGGCAGAATTGCTGTCATTTCATTTCATTCACTAGAAGACAAAATAGTTAAAAAATTTTTTAAAGAAAAAGCTCTAGAAAAAGAAGCAATACTAGTCAACAAAAAACCTATAATACCTCAAAAATCTGAAATAGAAGACAATCCAAGATCTCGAAGCGCCAAATTAAGAATCATCCAAAAAATATAATTACAAAAAAGGTCCAAAGCACAAAGCGGTACATTAATAAATTAAAAAAATGAAATCAAAAACTAGAACATTAAAATTAAATATCACCCAAGTACAATTTTCCAAAATAGTATATGTTTCAGCATTTGCTTTAATGCTCGTTTATCTATTTTTGGTAAATCAAATTTCTTTTGCTGCTGCAAGTTATGAAGACACTGCAAAAAAGATCACATCAACACAATCAGAAGTAGGTGAATTAGAATTGTCATATATAAATTTGAATAGAAATATTGGAAAAGAACTAGCATATGATTTTTCACTAGAAGCCGAAAATGATAAAAATGTCCTTTTCGTTAAGAGAAACAATACAGCAAGACTAACATTGAATGAATAATTACAATGAATAATAAAAGTGTGATAATTAAATGGAGAGTTTATTTTCTAATGGGGTCTTTTTTACTTTTTGCCCTACTAATGATCGCCAGACTTTATTTTTTACAGGTTGTAAACCATGATTACTATTTAAGTAGGGCAGATAAGCAATATTTAAAAACTGGTAGTAATTTTTTTGATAGAGGAAATATATTTTTTAGCAGTAAAGATGATTCAAAAATAGCCGCAGCAACCCTGAAGGATGGTTATAAAATTATCATTAACCCAAGCATGATTGAAAACCCTGATGAGGTTTTTAATAATTTAAATAATTTAATTGAAATAGATTTAGATGATTTTCTTTATCGAGTCTCAAAGGAAGATGACCCTTATGAGGAATTGGCCACTAAAGTAACAAGGGATGTCGCTTTGCAAATTCAAGAAAAAGATATAACTGGAGTTTCGTTATTAAAGGAAAAGTGGAGATTTTACCCTGGGCAAAATTTAGCAGCGCACGCAGTAGGATTTATGTCGTATAAGGATGATGACTTAATTGGCCAATATGGACTTGAAAGGGAATATGAAGAATTACTAAATAGAAAGGGAAAAAAATTTTTCAGCAATTTTTTTGTTGAGATTTTTTCTAATATAAAATCTACCATCCTTGATGGTAATTCACCAAAAGGTTCGATTATTACAACTATTGAACCAACAGTTCAATCAATGCTTGAATCTGAATTGACAGATCTAACCGATAAGTGGAATTCGACAATGTCCGGGGGAATAATAATGGATCCACAAACTGGTGAATTATTTTCAATGTCACTCGACCCAAACTTTGATTTGAATGAATTTAACCTGGTTGATGATTCGGCTATTTACAAAAATCATCTTGTAGAGAGTGTGTATGAAATGGGTTCAATTGTAAAACCATTAACTGTGGCCATTGGACTTGATACTGGGTCGATTTCAGAGGAAACAACCTACGATGATAAGGGATCAAAAACCATGGATGGATTTACAATTTATAATTATGACAAAAAGGCGCGTGGGGTTGTGAAGATGCAAGAAATATTGAATCAGTCCCTTAACCTTGGAGTGTCATTTATTGTTGATAAGGTTGGTAATGAAAATTTTGCAGATTATATGAGAAAATTTTTTAAGGAAAAAACTAAAATAGATTTACCAAACGAAGCCCAGTCATTATTATCGAATTTAAATAGTACTAATGATATCGAATATGCCACAGCGTCATTTGGACAGGGTATTGCTATGAGTCCTATTTCTATTACAAGAGCATTGGCTGCGCTTGGAAATGGCGGATACTTAGTAGAACCACACTTGGTTAAGGAGATTGATTATGAAAGTGGATTTTCTAAGAAAATTGTCAAAGATAAAAAAGAGCAAATATTTTCAGCAGAAACATCAGAAAGAATATCCCGAATGTTAGTAGAAGTAGTGGATGAGGCATTAGCAGGAGGAGATGTGGCGTTAAAAAATTATAGTATTGCTGCTAAAACGGGAACAGCTCAGATTGCTGATGAAAATGGACATGGTTACTATGATGATAAGTACCTGCATTCATTCTTTGGATATTTCCCGGCTTATGATCCAAAGTTCATTGTTTTTCTATACACCGTTGACCCAAAAGGGGCTCCCTACGCTTCACAAACCCTGACTGACCCCTTTATGGCCATTGTGAAATTTTTGATTAATTATTACGAAATAGAGCCAGATAGATTTTTAAACTTTGACGAATCGCAAATTAATGATTAACTATATAAACCCAATTAACTATTAAACCCAAATGAATACATTATTTAAAAAAATCATAATCGGAATAATATTTGTAGAAGCCAAATTAATGCTTTTGCGATATCGCCCAAAAATTATTGCTGTTGCTGGATCTGTTGGAAAGACTGGAACCAAAGATATGATTTATCAATGTCTTAAAAAAGATATAAAGGTTCGTAAATCATTAAAAAGTTTGAATAGCGAAATTGGAGTACCTCTAAGTATTTTGGGTTATGAATCTGGTTGGAATGATCCGATTGCCTGGTTAAAAATTATGATTGGCTCAATTTTTCGAATAGTATATTTTCACAATTATCCTGAATGGCTAATTCTAGAAACTGGGGTTGATCATCCAGGGGACATGGAAAAAATTGCAAAGTTTTT
>CAZKXE010000034.1:5559-6413 GCA_964556855.1 uncultured Candidatus Saccharibacteria bacterium | reverse complement strand
CTGATCTATAGTATCGATATACTGAATAAACTTAATTTATATTGTTAACTTTTTGGTATAATATATCCATGGAAAATTTGAATAAAAAAAATAGTAGGGGTTTTGTTAGACTAATTGTGATAATAATCATCATATTAGTTGTTATAAGTTTGTTAGGGATTAATGTAGACACTATTTGGCAGAATTTCTTTTTGCCAGTTTTTGCCTTTATAGCAAGTTTGATACTAAGTGTAGTTAACTTCATATCTTCACTAATCAAATACATACTAACTTTGATTTAGGGGTATAAATGATTTAATAAAGTACATCTTATTAATTAAGGAAGCTTATTTATATTATATTGCTATCATAGTGATTATTTATAATATAGTGTCGTAAAAGATATATTGTGCGACACGACACTATGAAGTCCCCTAAGAATATATGCTTATAATAAATATTTCTGAATATACAAGAACTTACAAATAAAACCAGTAAAGGTGCATGATACTGACTTAGTCGCTGCAAACAAAAAACCCACCAAGTTTATCGATGGGTTTTTTGTTTTTTTCAGTTTTATTTTTCTTAATTTAGAGCCACTTCCCTTTTTTTATTCCAACAATGAGATGAGTATTCCCATGGTCTAGTTCCCTGAGTCTCGTATAAGAAACGAGCATACTCTAGGTTACCTTCCAATGTGTGAATATTTAACCCAAGTTTACGGGAAGTTTCTAGATGATATTTTTCATTAATTTGCATAACTCCAACATCATCTGGGTTCGGAATACCTCTATGAACAGTTCCGTCATAATTAAACTGAGTATATCGTGATTCACAATACGCTACGTCAATCATTACTGGAATATCATTGAAAT
>CAZKXE010000034.1:0-5549 GCA_964556855.1 uncultured Candidatus Saccharibacteria bacterium | reverse complement strand
ATATTCGAATACTTTTTCTTTAGTGTTTTTTATTCTAGGATCATTATCCAGAACTTCAGTTTCATTTAACGATTCTGTTTCCTCTTCGATAATAATTACTTCAGAGGCAAGATTTTCATTTTTAGGTTTTTCTAAAACAAAATCTGAAACTGTGTTACTTATAGTAGCGGCAAGTGCGGCTACACCTAAGGCGATTTGTATAATAAGCCAATTATTTAATGTTAAACTGTGCTTGCAACCATATTACTCGTACACAGGCTTCAGAATGATTCGTTTAACGAGTTCTGAAACAAAAAAACTCAAGCAATTATTTGCTCGAGATGAAATCTATTATATCACAAGCAAACCACCAGTGTCAATGCTTAAATAGTGACTATTTTAAGCCCTAAAATCAGTGGAAATTCATTTTTTACAATTTTTTGCAAGCTCATACCCGGCAGTTTCCGCTTCTAATTCTGTGACAAAATAGACTAAATTTTCCGATTTTATCCTACTTAGTCCACTACAATGGGAATAATAATATTTGGAACCACCTTTTGAAGCGGCTATATGGAAATTTTTGACCTCGTTAGTTAACCCTAATGGTTCATATTTATCGAAATTTATTGTGAATATACCATGATTTATTTTGATTGGAATTTTGTCTTGTTTTAATGAACTTATAAGATGCATATAATAAGAGAAAAATAATATTTCGACTATTACTGTAAACTGGAAAAAATACTTGATTTTTTTACCTTTTTGTTCTAAACTCATTCATATATTATAAATTAAAGCATTTAGGGAAAAGTAAAATATTTCTTAAAAATAATTAAAATTACAAAATGTCACACGTAAAAGCAGGAGGAACAGTTAAAAACCTTAGTGATTCAAAGCCTAAATTTTTAGGTGTTAAATTAACTGATGGACAAAAAGCTGGTGTTGGATCAATTAGAGTTAGACAAAGAGGTACAAGATATCTACCTGGTAAGAATACCAAAATTGGAAAAGATCATACTATTTTTTCTGTTAAAGAAGGATTGGTTAAATTTTCTGAAAAAAGAAAACTTGGTTTTAATGGAAGAACAAGAACTCATAAATTAGTGGCTGTTGAATAATGCAATTTATTTAAATTTTAAAAACAAAAAACCGCTTATATGTATAGCGGTTTTTTGTTTTATTTATTGATATTGGTAACGGATAATAACAATACCTCTACCACCATAACCACCTAAATAACCAGATGCTCCACCTCCACCCCCGCCACCTGTATTATTTTCTGCATTATTTCCAATAGAGTAAAGTATTGCGTCTCCTCCTCCACCAAGTCCGCCTAAGCCACCAGCGGCACCATTAGCATCAGCACCACCTCCACCTCCTCCATACCAGGACAATACTCCGCTAATATCACTCTGTATACCGTCACCACCCTTCCCCCCAACATTTTGTGATCCATGTTGTCCTGCGGCACCCGCTCCTCCACCACCGCCTCCAGATCTTGATGGCCAGCCCGCTGATGATGTATATACGCCATTACCACCTGAGTATCCTTGAATAATACTTAGATCTACATCGTAGTAACCACTTCCACCATATTTAAAGTTAGTAGAATCATGACCTCCCGCACCTCCTCCAGATCCTCCGCCTAACCCATTATAACGACCTCCTCCACCACCACCAAATGTTTCATAAGTGAATGGTCCTCCGCTAATAGAACTATTTTGACCACTATTACCATATAAATCTCCACTTGCAGTAGGTGCTCCACCAGCTCCCACAATAACATCGTAATTTGCTGTTTGTAATGGAATATTAGAAAATTCAGCAACACCACCAGCACCTCCACCTCCCCCAGCAAAACCAGGTGCTGCAGAAGATCCTGCACCACCGCCCGCAACTATCAGCAATTCAGAATTACATATACCAGCAGTCACTTCAAAGGTTGATGTTGATCCTGTATATGTAAATGTATGAACCTTATAATCACCATCAGTTATTACACTTCCACCCGTTGCAATACAAAAATTACCTGATGGTGGGTCTATAACACCAGGATCATTACCACCTGATGTAGTACCTCCTCCGGGGTTTAGTGTTAAAATAATTTGTGAAGCAGCTTCTGTTGTTGTCCCTATAACTACTACAGGTAAGTTTTCGATCTGAGATTCTAGAGCTACTAATTGTAGGTCATTATCAACTAAACTAATTGCATAACGACTTGATGTACCAATAGTAAAGGTATCTTGAGGAACAGCAGGAACATAATCGGGCACCAATATAGACAAATCTACACCTCCCGAACAATCTAAATTGTGAGTACTAGTTGCATCACCTGTAGCACAAATTTCCTTAAATTCACTACTCAAATCACCTCCTGGCCACCTTTCGTTTTCAATATAATATTGCTGTATGGCATTACTAATAGTCTTTATATCACTTGCTCTTTGAGCATTCCTCGCCTGGGCTATTTGCCTAGCAGGATCAATGGCAATGATTACGATCCCAGATAAAATTGCAATTATACCTATTACTAACAACAGTTCTATTAATGTAAAACCTGATTTTATCTTTTCGTGCATTATTTTAGATAAATTTTATTTAATAAAAAGATAGTGATTTTATATCTACCTTTAATTTAATTATTATAACACTCTTATTGTTAAATGAGTTTTAGAATTCCACACCTACACCTACAGTTACGGTTACAGTTACAGTTATAGTTATTTTGATTCAACAACTAATACAAATCTACCTTTTAACTTATTAAATCTTAAATCAATTTGGTATTCACCGATTTCTTTGATAGGGTTTTCTATAGTCAAATACTCTGGATCTAATTCCTGGCCAATTTGCTGGTTAAAGGCCTCTATGATTTCATTCTTATCAATTTTGGCAAATAAGTGCCCTTTTTCATTGGCTTTTTCTTTAATACAAACAACCTTACCTTCTAGAGATTTAAATAGCTCTGATATTTTTTCAGCTTTCTTCTGTTCAGCCACTACCTTCAGTTGCTTTGATTTTTCAAGATTAAATATTTCTGCCTGAGTAGCAATTTTTGCTAACTTTTTTGGCAACAGCATATTTATTACATACCCTTCTTTCAGGTCCTTCAAGTCCCCTTTTTGTCCAATTTTTGCCACATTCTGTAGTAATATTACTTTCATAAGGTTTTCTTAATTTATTAATCAATTATATCTAATTTAGAATAATTATTCGAAAATTTCAAGGGCTTTATCTAGTTGATAGTCAAATAGATTATAATCTTCTAATTCTTGCATATCCTCTGGTAATTCATCAACCAAGACATCGGGTTCTAAACCTCCGTCAGAAATTGACTTTCCAAAAGGGGTCAACCAACGTGCGATAGTTACTTTTAATGATGTTTCTGGGTTAACGGGAACTAATTCCTGAACAGAACCTTTTCCAAATGTCTGGGTTCCAACTAATGTAGCTATTCCATGTTCTTGCAAAGCACCAGCCACAATTTCAGAAGCAGAGGCAGATCCTTTATTAACCAAAATTACCATCTCAAGATTACTATCAAAAAGATATCTACCTTTTGTTTTTAGAACTTTTATATCGCCATTTCTAAATTTCTCCTGAACTACCGTTTTTCCTTCCGGCAAAAAGTAACTTGATATATCAATAGCAGAATCCAAAAGACCTCCAGGGTTTCCTCGTAGGTCAAGAATTAATTTTTTACTTCCTGATTTAATAAACTCCTTCAAAGCATTTTCAAAATCATTAGTTGAATTTCCGGTAAATGTGTAAAGCGAAATTAAAAATACATTATTTTCAAGCATTTCATAATCAACCGTAGGAATATTTATAACATCTCTAATTATTGATATTTCGATAGAATCGCTCTCGCCTTCCCTCAGGACTGTAAGGGTCACTTCGGTTCCAACCTCACCCCTTATCATTCCAACAGCTTCATCTAGCGACATATTTATGGTTGATTTCCCCTCAATTTCTATAATTCTATCACCCATTTGAATTCCTGCCTGTTCGGCTGGTGTACCTTTTAGTGGTGATACTACAGTGATTATTCCATCCTCAAGAGTGACTTCCATACCAACACCACTGAAATTTCCCTTGATACTTTCCTGAAATGTAGAATTTTCTTTTGGAGTCATAAAAACAGTATAAGGGTCTCCTAATGAATCAACCATCCCGGCGACTGCTCCATAAACACGATCGTTAGAACTAATTTCAACAGTAGAAGATGCTGGCATATATTTATCGTCAATTAGGTTCCAGGTTTTCCAGAATACGGATAAATCAACACTGTCATAAGCATCGGTCCGACCAGAAAAGAAACGCAAATCCGAATCTTCATTATTGACGCCGATCCAAAATCCCCCAGCAAAAAATATCATGAACAAAATAAAAGTTGGGATTGCAAGTTGTAAATAAACCTTTACTTTATTTTCTGATCCCCCTTTTTTTATTTTTTGGGTCTTCACAGTCTTTTTTAAAGATGACTGGCTATTTCCTTTTATAATTTTAGTAATTTTAATCTTGGAGGCTTCTTCTTTTTTTTTATTTTTTGTTGTCATTGTTATTTATTATCTCAATATTTTATTAATAAATCAAATTAATAAAAATTAATCTGAAATATTTATTTAAGACATTTTTTATACACTACTGGATAAACTAATTATAAATTAGGAAAAATATTATATAATGAAAGTATGATTTCAAAATATAAAAATAATCAAATTACCTGGGTCGATCTAGAAAACCCGACACAAGAAGAAATAGATAAAATTACTACCGAATTTAATTTAAACCCAATAGTGGCGAATGATTTATTAACACCCTCATCAAGACCTCTTATTGAAGAGCACACAGATTATTTATATTTAATTTTGCATTTCCCAATAATGCTGAGGAAGAATGGTAGTGGTAAAATTAGTGATCTTCAGGAAATTGATTTTATTATTGGAAAAAATTTTATTATTACTAACAGATATTCTGTATTTGATTCGATTTTGGAATTATCAAAAACTTTTTCAATAAATCTAGCTCGTGTTGATTCAAAGAAATATCCTATTTACATCTTCTTCAAAATCATGATTGGTCTATACGAGGAAATGAATAATAGATTGGCAAGTATTGGCGACATGTTAAATGATGTTGAGGATAAAATATTTGATAGTAAGGAAAAAGAAATGGTTTTCGAGCTGTCAAAACTAAATCGTTTGTTATTAAATTTCAATAAATCTATATCCCTACAAGAAGAGGTATTAAGGAATTTGATCGATTCTAGTGAAAAAATATATGGCCCGGATTATCAAGTATATTTTAAAAATATATTTTCCGAGTATTTAAAAATTAAATCAACAATATTAAGTCATCGTGAATATCTTTCTGAACTAAGAGACACTAACGATTCGCTCCTAACAACAAAACAAAACGAAATTATGCAATTTCTAACGATTGTCGCATTTATCACCTTCCCTTTAACCGTGATTACAGGTATTTTTGGAATGAATGCAGAAAACATGCCGATAGTCGGATCAATCTTTGATTTTTGGATTATTCTAGGTATTATTACTGCCACATCA
>CAZKXE010000033.1:5806-6765 GCA_964556855.1 uncultured Candidatus Saccharibacteria bacterium | reverse complement strand
AGCTTCCTTTAGTCCAAGACCAGCTACTTCTTTTACAACCTTAATAACTGCGATTTTTTGAGCACCCGCGTCAGCTAGGCAAACTGTAAATTCGCTTTTCTCTTCTGCAGCTTCCCCAGCAGCAGCAGGAGCAGCAGCTGCAACAGCTGATACCCCAAATTTCTTTTCTAGCAATTTAACTAAATCGTTTAATTGTAGAACAGTCATTTTTTCAATTTTTTCTACTAAATCCTTGAATTCAGCAGGGACTTCAACTTCTTCTTCAGCTGGAGCTTCTGCTTTTACTTCTGCAGCAGCTTCAGTAGGAGTTGCAACAACTTCTTCTGTTTTTACTTCAGTAGCTTCTTCAACTACTCCATCATTTTTTTGTTCGTCTGACATATTTTTATAATTTGTTAACTATTAATATTTTAATTACGCTTCTTGTTTGTCAGCAATAGCCTGTAAAGCTACTACAAAACCTTGGATTGGTGAGTTTATTACATTAACAAACATACCCTTCAGTGTGTGGTGTGAAGGAATCAACGCAATTTCTTGAGCTTTTATTTGATCAATAAATTTATTTTCAAAAACTCCACCCAAAATTTGCATTCTACCTTCATGACTTTTTGCAACAGCATAAATTTCTCTAGCTGGAGCAGTAACATCATTATTTGAATAGGCAATCGCTAATTCTCCTTCTAGTTCTGGCAATTGACCTGTGATTTTTGATTCATCAAAGGCTTTTTTAACCAAAGTTTTTCTAGCTACAAAATAAGAAACACCAGACTCTCTCAATTTTTTTCTCATTTCAACAGTATCATTTCCTGATAACCCGTGGAAATTAGCAAAAACAATTGATTGAGCACCGGCGATTTCTCCTACTTTTTCTAGAATTTCTTTCTTCTTGTTTTTTGTAAGTGCCATATTTAGTAAATTATTGGCTTTAATAAAAAAATCGACCTGTAAGACCAAGGTCG
>CAZKXE010000033.1:0-5796 GCA_964556855.1 uncultured Candidatus Saccharibacteria bacterium | reverse complement strand
GATAATGTATAGTATGCTTTTATTTATTTAAGCCAGTGGTTAATTTTAACCTACTAGTAAAATAAATAAGCAACCTAGGAAGGACCTATTTCCCAAAATGGGATGCCTTCTGTCTCTGGTCTTACATCAACAAATATAACAAAATTATTAAAAATGTCAAAACCACCCAGAATTTTGGGTGGTTTTGTTTAACACCGATTCTTCTATATTGAGGATGTCTCTTTAGTCTTCTATTTACTAGTTTCTCCTAATCTAATTCTGTCTAAAATCTGGATTAACTAAACATCTATCAAGTTCCGTTTCTAATAGATCATCTAGAGCTCCGTTATTATTTAATGATGAATAACGAGCATCCGATAATTCACATTTTAATTTATATGAAGTTCCGGCTGTAACTTCTATTATGCCGTTAAATCCATTCACTAGATCATTTCCATCGTAAACCACATCACCTTCATTGGTTACTATTTTACATTCAACCTCCTGATCAGATAGTTCATTACTAATACTAATTTCTGCCTGGCATTGATTATTATCATTTGCTAATTCGGGATCAATTGAAAATGAGATCTCTGGTAAACCAAGAGTAATTAAATGGTCATCAAAGTTTCCTTCGCAAACATCATTGGCAAGTTCCTCTCCAAAATATTCAACGTACGATCTAATCTGATAAACTCCATGTTGGTTTAATTTCAAGTTTAGGAAATTTTTATCTGACCAAGAATTATAATTATCGCCTTCAACAGACAGCCCGCCATTAGCAGGTTCATAAACTAGGTCGCTATCATTATTCACAAACATATACCTTAATTCGTTTGTGTCTAATGAGCTTCCTTGAACATATGTTTGTACTTTTAGATTATCTTGTAATTCTAAAGTACTTAATAATTCATAAGGTTCGAATCTACAAATTACTGATAAATCAGGGTCTAAATTTTTTGTGTTACAAGATACATTATCACCTTCATGTTCTCCTAAACAGGTCCAACTAAAAGTCCCATCTCCGTTAGAAGTAGGTCCTGTTGAACCACCTGAAGTATTACACAATTCATTTGTGTCTATATCTGATATTTGCGGATAATAATAATTAGTAGTATTGGTGTTACATTCACCATCAATTGGGTCAGGAGCACAATTAATAGTTTTTGGAGATTCTGTCAACAATACATTATTTCCTGCCCCAATATTTATTCCAAAAGCATAAATAGATGTTTCTGCACCGGTTTTTGCTGCTGCTGGCGTTGGAAATCTAAACCGATGGGCGCTAGTACCTCCACAAGCATTATTTACACCAACTTCACTTTCTAGATTTGCAACAGTCTGGCCAATATAATTTAAATTGTTAGGATCATTGCCTTCCCAAAAATCGACAAGTATGTGTTCTGAGAAATTACCTTCATCACAAGTCCAACCAGTTGAAACATCACAGCTACTTGAGTCATGGTAACCGATTGGATTACGGTTATTCACAAAGAAATCCCAGGTAAATGTTGTACCTTCCAAGTATCTAGTCTTGTCATCTGGGTTAGAATTGAATCCAATTAGATTGTCATAGGTTCCGGCATTTATTAGGGGGTTTGGATAATTAGAAGCACAATATGGATTGTTATTATTAAGGTTATTATTAGAGACACGCGTTACATCATCACCTCCTATGTTTGCGCAAGCATATAATGTTGAATTACCCCCGTCAATTGATGCGCTAATGCTAAATGAACCACTATCTTTTATGGTACATTTATAAGTAGTATAGCTACCTGTAACACTATAAGGAGTATAATCGCCTGTAGCCCTAATAATCTCATCATTCATGTTGCCACTATTTGCAATAACACATTCAACTTTTGAATTACTTGGATTAATAGAAGTTCTATATGGAATACGGGACATAATTATTTTACCTGTATTACCATTTGCTGAATCAATAATTAATTGTTCCTGACCGCAGTTAGGGGTATTCCACCTTCCTCCAGTTTGGTAGAAATCACACATTGATGATACTCCAACATAAAAAATATCTCCTATTTCAGCACTATTTTTGTCAAATTGTTCATAAGGTGTATATATAATCCCCTGCATAAATCTATCAATAGTAAGATCCTTAGCGAGTTCTCTACCACTCCAGCCTACCCAATTACCAGTGCTCATAGATCTTGCTGTTTTATATGTCCCATCTAACCCCGTTAAAACTGCGTCAGCCACATTTGTTTTATAAACCAAATTAGAAACCAAATAGGCCGAAGATACCACTAACCCCAAAAGTAAAATTGATGTTAATGTTGTGTTAGTTTTTTTAGTTTTTCTACTGACAAGTATAGCTACTAATAAAATAAACAGTATCAATATGGCGGTAATACTATATAGTAATATGTTGCTATCATATTCTTCAATTAATTTCTCTACACATTTTTCTGAATTTAGGACTGAACAATCATAGTCAACTTTGTAAGATGTTAGAACACTTCCGTCTGTATCCTTTACTGATGTTTCTAAAGTTAAAAACTGATAATCATCATTCGCAACTAGATCCATTGCATATCCATCAATACTTGTTGATAGGTCTGTTTGATATTCTTTTTCTGAAATAATTTTTCCTTTTTTATCTATTAACTTTAGGGAGATAGTATTACCAGTTGATCCACCAACTGTATTATATGCACAAGTAAAAACTTTAAATTGATCGTCCTTACTTAGAGGAAATTGGCTAACAGCGGCATAATTAAGTCTAGTGTTATTTAATTCAGTTGAGAAACGAATATTGATTATAGATTTTAGACCTTTTGCTTCAGTGGTAATTTTTAGGTATCCAACCGACGTATTTAGGTTATTATTTTCATATTTTAAAATAGTTTCTGATTGAGGATCAATTGTAATAGTTTCGTTTTTAGTATCAATCAGATTTTCATTTTTAATTGAATCCCAATAGTAAAATTCGTATTTAACATTCACATCTAATTTTTCACTAGTAAGGTTCTGAATAGGCTGAGTAGCAACAAAAGATTCACCAGATTTTAAATAAGGCCATCCGCCGATATGTAAATATTTTTTATCATTAACCTTTGTTTCAGTTCGGTCTAGATAGAAAGTTTTCTCTTCAACACCTTCAATTTGGAGTGTTGTTTCACCGGCAGTAATTTCATTTGTAAAGGATAGCCCACCAAGATTGAATCTTTTATCAACACTAAAATAGTAATCCACACGGTAACTATCAAATTGAAGATTTTCTGGTGCTTGCCAGCTAAAACTAAGCGGTTCTTGAGAATTTGCATCTATACTGATTTTTTCAGCTACAAAAAATTCGTCTACAATATTAAATCCCTCTGTTAGATATTCATCATTTGAACTAGAGATTCTTGCATAGACATAACCATCCACTACTGGATAAGGGTTTTCATTTTTTAGATACCCTTCAAAATCAATTACGTCTCCTGCCGAAAATGATTTTCCATATATCATATCCTGGGTTCCAAGTACAACAGAGACACTTTGGAATTTATACATCCCCTCTCCAAAACAACTAACTGGTTGCAGTTGATTTTCTTGTGCTACCACATTTTTTGAAGCGCTAATAATAACTACTGCTAATAAAATTAATAATGCTTTTAAGATTGTGAATTTTTTGTTAAACATATAATTTATTATACCCTAGATAAGCATATAAGTGTTATAATTAGTAACAAACAAAAAAACACCTCAATCAAGGTGTTTTTTTGTTTTTCTTTTTATGTTTAAATTTAAAACTTATTTAGATTGGCCTGTAGCTTTAATTTCTTCAGCGACATTATTTGGAACGATTGCGTAGTGATCAAATTCCATCACCATTTGTGCTCGTCCTTCTGTCATTGAACGAAGTGATGTTGTGTATCCGAACATTTCAGACAATGGAACTTTTGCATGAATGGCTGTAATTCCATTTCCAAGTTCATCCATCCCTTCAACAGAAGCTCTTTTTGAGGACAGGTTACCTGTAATATCACCAGTGAATTTTTCTGGGGTTGTTACTTCAACTTTCATAACAGGTTCCAGCAGAACAGGGTTCGCTTTTCTCGCTGCCTCTGAAAAAGCCATAGAAGCGGCTAACTTGAAAGCAATTTCTGATGAGTCAACATCATGGTATGAACCATCATATAGTTCAATAGAAATATCTGTTAACTTGTAACCAGCAACAATACCTCGGTCCATAGATTCTTTGAATCCTTTTTCACAAGCTGGAATAAATTCGTTTGGAATAACACCACCCTTGATTGAGTTAACAAATTCAAATCCACCACTTCTTTTAATATTTTTTGGAAGATTTTCTTCATCGACTTCTTTATCCATCGGTTTAACACGAATTTTAACGTGTCCATATTGACCTTTACCTCCGGATTGTTTGATGTATTTGTGTTCTGCTTCACCGTTTCCTTGAATAGTTTCACGATAAGCAACTTGTGGCTTACCAACATTTGCCTCAACATTGAACTCTCTTTTCATTCTATCTACTAGAATTTCTAGGTGAAGTTCACCCATACCTGAGATAACTGTTTCCAAAGTTTCTTGATCAGTTTGAACACGGAAAGTTGGGTCTTCTGATGAAAGGCGACTAAGAGCCATACCCATTTTTTCTTGATCAGCCTTTGTCTTTGGCTCAATTCTCATAGAAATAACCGGTTCAGCGAATTCAATTTTTTCTAGAATAATTGGATTATTTTCATCACAAAGCGTGTCAGAAGTTGTAGTTTCTTTTAGACCTACAGCAGCTGCAATTTCTCCTGCGTAGACTGTTTCCACTTCTTCTCTATCGTTTGCATGCATTCTAACGATACGTCCAAGTCTTTCTTTTTTTCCTGTTGATGAATTATATACATAAGAACCTGCTGATACTGTTCCCGAATAAACACGGAAGAAGGTAAGCTGTCCTACGAATGGGTCAGTCTGTAATTTGAAAGCAAGAGCAGCAAATGGCTCATCATCTGATGATTTTCTTTCCATTGGTTCTGCTGTATCTGGATTTTCTCCTTTAATTGGGGGAACATCGTCTGGAGCTGGTAGGTAATCTACAACGGCATCTAGAACTTTTTGAACTCCGACTTTTTTAAGTGCTGAACCTGTAAATACTGGAATGATTTGATTGGCAATAACTCCTTTTCTAAGTGCTGATTTTAGTTTATCTAAAGCAATTTCTTCTCCACCTAAGAATTTTTCCATCAATTCATCGTCTTGTTCAACGATTTTTTCAATAAATTCACTACGATATTTTTCAGCATCCGCTTTTAATTCTTCTGGAATTTCTTGTTCAATTACTTTATTACCCATTTCACCTTCAAATGTGTAAGCTTTCATTGTAAGAAGATCGATAACTCCTTTTAGATCTGCTTCATGTCCCCATGGTAGTTGGGCACGAACAGCATTAGGACTTAATCTTTTGATAATAGATTGGAATGATTTCTCAAAGCTAGCTCCAGTTCTATCAAGTTTGTTAATAAAACAAATTCTTGGAACACCGTATTTATCAGCTTGTCTCCAAACTGTTTCTGATTGTGGTTCAACTCCAGCAACACCGTCAAACACAACAACACCACCATCTAGAACTTTTAGAGAGCGTTCTACTTCAGCTGTAAAGTCAACGTGTCCTGGTGTGTCAATAATATTAAAACGATTTTTTTTAGATTCATCAGTTGCATCTTCGTATGTTGGAACCCAAAAAGCTGTTGTAGCAGCAGAAGTAATAGTAATACCTCTTTCTCTTTCTTGTTCCATCCAGTCCATAACTGCAGCACCTTCATGAACTTCCCCGATTTTGTGAGATACACCGGT
>CAZKXE010000032.1:0-6884 GCA_964556855.1 uncultured Candidatus Saccharibacteria bacterium | reverse complement strand
CAAACTAGAAATTCTAATTTATTATCAAGTTTTACATCAAAAAAATTCTCCAGAATAATTTTTTCTGTATCTTTAGCCATTTGGATGTATATTTTTTTGTGCTTGCTAATTCTTTTTGTGTAAAATTCGGAGCCGTTTATAATGCTGTGTGTGTAATAATATATTTTTACATGATGCAGAGTATCAAAAATTGGATTATCTTTATATGATTTTGAAAATTTATATATTTTTTTTACATCAGGGCAGTATTTTTTAGGTAATTTAATATCATTTAGAAAAATATCTAAATTGTATAGATAATTTATACCAACAGTTGAAAGGGTTAATAAATGTTCCTTATTTTTGTAAAGCCTATTTCTGTATTCCAATAGTTCTTCAATGTTCATTTTTTCTTTTATTTTAGAACTAATATTTTCATTATATATATTCTTTATAAAAAGATATTGAAACAATAATTTATTGAAATATTTTAATTTTGGATATTCTAAATCTATAAGCTGATCTCTAATGTCTTTATCTTCATTTAAAATATTACTGGTGCTGTTATTAGTTAAACAAGGTTCAGTAGCATGTTTATGTTTATTTATATAGTATGATTTTAATTTTTTAAGGTTAGTTCTACTCTTACTTTTTTTAGTCCAAAAGAACATCCTAGAGTTGAAGTGAAATTGTTTTGACTTAGACATGTAATTCATATTGTCAAAATAATATTCTGATATTTTTTTTATTGGGTCGTTATTGTCCTTATTTAGGTCTGTACATAATTTTATAATTTCTTTAGCTACATTTATTCCAGTAGTTTTTTGAAAACCAGCCCACCAAACTAATGTATTTATTTCTAAAAACTTGTATGATTCAGTATTTTTGTCAAATATGATATCTACACCACATAATGTTAAATTGAATTTTTCTGAAGCGCTGAGAGCGATTTCAGATATTTTCCCAATTACACCTTGATCAAAAACAACCTCGCCACATCCACCTTGCGATATATTGTTACGAAAATCATCCTTATTACCGATACGTTTAATTATTCCTAAAATCTTCCCACCAAGGCAGATAGCTCTAAAATCACCATTATTTTTAATAAAGTTTTGGTAAATTTTATTGTTAGTTTTCTTTATGTCAGAAAATTTTTTAATTAATCTTACCCCTATACCCTGGCTACCTTTAGTTGGCTTCTCAACAAAAGGATATCTTAGGATGCCTTCAGCTATTTTTTCTTTTATTTCATCTTTTGTTCTAAATGTAAAAGTATCTATTAAAAAATCGGTATTTAAGTCATTTTCTATAAGAAATTTCTGTTGTTGGTAGTATTTATTAGTTGTTAGTGGTAGATCTTTCTTACCAATATTAAAGATTTTTTTTCCTTTTTTACTTAAATAATCTAATATGAGAATTTCTTCTTCGCTGATAGACACGGGGCGACTCTTGATTAGTGAATTCCTCCAGATAATAACATCCCCCCAATTTTCGTGATTTATGGCGTCACTTAATGATGATATCTTTACTGTTTCAACTTCTAAATTCTTTTTTTTGGATTCTTTAATAAGTTCCTTAACACAGTAATTGATATTGTGAGCGATTATGGATATTTTCATACAATAAAATATATCAAATATTAATTAAATAACAAATTTGCTTATTTAATTAATATCCAACTTATATTAATTATATCCAAAAATTAATGATTTAATTTATCTCACGTTCTCAAAAATTTAATTTAGGATTATCTATCAAAGAAATTAAGTATATATTTGTCTATGTCTCTCTGAAGTAAGTCATAGAAGAAATCGCCATCATCATATAGATCTTCCGCTAAGTCTTTACCTACAAACCTCCAGTGCCATGGTTCATATTGATAGTACTGGTTATTTTGTGGGTATGACATAGTAAAACCATATTTATAAGCATTTTTTTGTAACCATTCATATTCCTCAGTATTTTCGAAACCAGAATAGCTTGAACCTATTTCAGGAGTAGTAAAATCAACGGTTGTGCCTAATTGGTGTTCGGAATAACCCTGATCTGCGGAAAATGTATTGGCTGTTCCAGCTCCATATTGAATTGTGTAAGTACCTTTTAGTTGAGCTTGTTCACCAAAAGATCTAAAAGCAGATATGACTTGCAAATTCATATCATCATCCTCGGCATCTTCGAGTAAATCCTCTAAAAATCTAAAAACTTTTCCATGAATTTCGTATTTACGATTATCTAAAAACGTCCATTTTGTTGGGATTGTTTTAAGATCCGATGGTACATAATGTTCATTAAGAAAATAAACTTTTGAGTATTTTTGCAAAAGCTCCTTGTCTGTTTTAGCTATTTTTTCTAAATCAGAAACATTATCATTTATATCTTCGAAATCTCTTTCTAGATTCCTTGCTTTCTCCTTTGCTTCTTGCAGTGCTTCTTCGAGGGTAAGATTTTTTTCTTGTTCAGATAGAACAATCAGTTCTAGGTCGGAATTTGCTTGGTTGATTTTCTGAATTTCATTTTGAATTTGATCGAAGTTGCTATAATTTTTTTCATTTATGCGAACTTGATACACTGCAAGGGAAGAAAAAATTATTACTACTACTAATTGAAAATAACTTTTTATTTTGATGTTTTTTAATTGCCCAAAATAACTGACAATATTTGTTGGTCTTTTTAACATAGTGACGATATTTTAAACTATTTTAGCCAAAATTACTAATTTTTCTCTAATATTTTGATGTAAGTTTTTAAATGATCTGTAAGGAGTCTTGTAATAAGAAAGTTCTTTTGCACTGATAATTTAGCTTTTTTTCCTATTTTATATCTCAATTCGGGATTCTTAATTATCATATCGATAATATTAACTCCTTCATTTGTGCTATTAATCAAAAATCCGTTTCTTTTATTTTTGATTTGAATTTTTAATCCTCCAACATTACCAGCTAGTAATACTTTTTCTTTCCACATAGCCTCAGTAGCCGTTAATCCGAATCCTTCCTTAATTGAGTTCTGTAAAATGACAAATGATTTTGATTGAATTGTATTTACAACATTTTCATTGGAGTAACTTTTTAATTCTTCTGGGTCAAAGAATAAATGAATGTCTGAATCATCACCTGCTTTTTCTTTTATTTGTTTATAAATTCTAACTGCCTCAGGATCATCCTTTGCAAAAGCTATACCTAGCATAACTAATTGAAGGGTTGGGTGTTCTTTCTTCAATTTCAAATAGATATCGAGCACTCCTTCGGGATTCTTCCAATAATCAAATCTGGAAATTTGGCTGATAAAGGGCCGAGTAATGTCTATACCTAGGTTACCTAAAATCTCATTTTTGATAGAATCATCTAAGTGTATATTTTTTGGGTTTAAAGGATCAATTGCAGGTGGGATTATAAAAACTTTTTTCAAATCAATTTTATTAGGAACAAATTTCTTTAAACTAAAGATGAGCCCATCAAATCTTTCTAAGAAGGGTTTAAAAAATTCGAGCGTTTTTGGGTTTGGATTTGATAGGTCAATATGGATTCTGCATATTTTTTTTACAGAGCTTTTCATAAAGCTAGCACTTGCCATGGGCTGTGGGTCATGAAATATAATTAGATCGTAATTATATTTTTCAATTTCATTATCTAATTCTGAAGCTAATTTTTTGTTTAAATCCGTGTAGAATTTTAATTCTTGTTCACTAAACTGTTCGGAACCACCCTGCAGAGAATTGTGCATTTTTTTTGTAATTTCAAAAAACTCTAGTGGGGCTACAAGTGTTTTCCAATCTGCTTGGATTCCTAAATCTTGTTGAAGTGGGACTAAACTTTGAAGAATTTCAGCTACTCCACCACCGTTACTGGCAGAATTTATATGTAAAATTTTTTTACTTTTTAATTTTTGTGCGGCCGAGTTAATCTTATTAATTTGTTTTCCGATAATTGGTTCGTACTTATTGATAGATAATCTATCTATGCTAACTTTCCTTATCATTTCTTGATTATAACAAAAAATATTCTATTTATTAAAACTATTGTTTATATATTAAAACTAATCTGCTAATATAATTGCAATAACAAAAATAATGCCAGAAGATTTTTATATAAAAATTAGGGTTAAGACAAATCAAAAAAAAGAATCACTGCAAAAGTTGAAGGATGGTCTTTTTGTAATATCAATTAAAGAGAAGCCAGAAAGAAATTTAGCAAATAAAAAAATATTAGAAATTTTAAAGGAATTTTATGGAATAAGTAGTAATATCAAAATTGTAAACGGCCACCATCACCCAATTAAATTAATTAATATTGAATTGAAAAAGTAAAATATGAGGAGTATAATTAAGATAGGTTTTAGGAAGTTGATTATTAGCTTAACAAAAATAATATGACAAATATCAAGCTTAATATAAAGGGGACAAATTTCGATCTTAATAATAGAACAAGGGAGTTATTAGATAATCAAGTTTCTAAATTTAAAAAATTTATTCCAGATCAAATACCAGAAGCTATTTTGGATGTGGAATTAGCAAAAACAACTAACCATCATGAACAGGGAAAAATTTATAAGGCAGAATATAATTTAAAATACGGTAAATTTTATGACAGATCAGAATCAACTCAGGAGGACATGTATAGCGCAATTGAATTAGCTGGTGATGAACTAATTATTCAAATTAAAAAGAATCAAAACAAAAGACAAGATTTAGTTCGTAGGGGAGCTGCCAAAATTAAGAAATTATTAAAACTTTAATAATTCTAGTATCTAGATTGAGTTTAACTAAGTTTAACTTGGACAGTTAAATTTCAAAGTTTATTGAAGAAAGCCCTTCTTGAATGATTCATAATCCATCTCTTTTCTTCCTGCTGGGATAACTTTCTTTATATTCAGTTTGTTATTTTGACTGTCCCAAGTAGCTTCTATAATTTTTACACGCATGTTTTGATTAAGATGTTTTATGTCAAAATAAACAGAAGGCCAAGGATTGTAAGCTACGACCTTTAGATAAATTTCAAGAGATTTCTTATCATCACTCAGATCTGAAAAATCAATTAGTCCGTCTTCCTTCTCTATTTTTTTAGTGAATGTTGCTTTGCCATGATCCTGTTCTATTGGTTCTATATTTTGGCTTATCCAATCTGGAATAATATTGATTAATAATTCAGATCCTTTGCTTGCTAAAATTTTCTCTGCATCTTTCCTGGATGACCACCCTGTAAAATCTACTACTTCTTGTTTCAAAATAGGGCCATGGTCCATTTTTTCATCCATTAGCATAATTGTTACGCCAGTTTTTTGTTCATTGTCTAGAATTGCAGATTCAATTGGTGATGCACCTCTGTATTTTGGTAATAAAGAAGGGTGCACATTAATTGTTTTATATTTCGGTATATTAAGGAAATCTAATGGCAGGATTTTACCGTATGAGGCAACAATTGATAAATCCCATTTTTTTAAATTTTTAATTTTGTTTATGAAATCCCCATCAATTTTTTCAGGAGACAGTACGTCGATATTGTTTAATTCAGCCCAAATTTTTGCCTGTGACTTTTGTATTTTTTGGCCTCTACCAGATTTACGGTCTGGTGCTGTAATAATTAGGCTTGGTAAATATCCAGATTTTTTTAGCCCATCTAGGACATAAATACTAAATTCGTCTGTCCCTAGGAAAATGTAGTTTAAATTTTTCATGTGCGTTTATTAATTTTCGATATCAATTTCTTTCAAATTTTTAGCATTATCAATAAATAAAATACCATTTAAATGATCTATTTCATGCTGAAAAACTTGTGCCAATAAACCACTACCTTCCATTTCAAATTCTGTTCCGTTTTCGTCAAAAGCCTTTACTGTTGCTCTGGTGGCTCTTTTAATTTTTCCATACCAAGGCCTCACAGATAAACAACCCTCATCCATCCTTTTTTGATCTTTAGATATTTTGGTTATTTCTGGATTTATAAAAATTGTCTTTGCGCTGTTAATTTGTGCAAGTTCGGTTGGTGTCATATTTTCAAACAATATTGGGGAAATCATAAAGACCCTGATCGACTCACCAATTTGCGGCGCAGCAATTGCAACACCGTCCTTTTCAATATTAAGTGCCTTTTTCATACGATCAAGTATTTTTAAAAATTCAGCGCTCTTAATTGTGCTTAAAACAACAGGTTTAGCAACTTGTCTTAATACTTCGCCGTTTTTTGGGTCATCTTTTTGAACTATTAAATTTTTAGAATTAGCTGTGCCCATATTTATTTAAAGGTTAACAAATTATTGAAAATAAACAAATTTAAATTATATTCTGGGCATCAATTTCAATTTGAAAATTAGGTGGCAGGCTTCTTAATTTTTCCTTTAATTCTCCTGGAATATTATCACACTCATTAATTTTAATTATTCCGTTAACAGAAAATAAATTACCTTCTTTTCTTACGAAATTACTATACCTAATTAGGGTGAAAGGTAGGAAAAATTTCTTTAGATTATCAAATTCCTTCACCAACTTTATTTTATTTGCGTCTTTTTTTGTAATTTTAATTAAAATTGAAAATGGAGGATAGTTGAATTTTTTTCTCTCCATGAATTCCTGTCTGTAAAATTCAGATGAATCGTTTTTTAATGCGCTTTTAAAAATAAGATTTTTTGGATCCTTACTTTGGATATAAAAATTCTTGCTGGCCTTATTTTTTGCTCTTAATACAATATTAAGCATCCTTTCTTTTATTTGAAAATCTGGAATAGTAAACATCGAGTCAATATTGGCAATGACCATATTTTCAACTTCTTCTTTTAGATACAGTAAAATCATTTCAGTTCCTACTAATACCCCTGTTGGATTATCTAGAAAAGCATCAATAATTTTCCTAGATTTATTAATTGTACTGGCACTATTTTTATCCAGCGTATAAATATTTTTTACTGGA
>CAZKXE010000031.1:0-6999 GCA_964556855.1 uncultured Candidatus Saccharibacteria bacterium | reverse complement strand
GACGGACAAAGATCAAATAATAATTGCTAAAGTTTTGAGTGGAAACACCAATGCTAAACCTAATTTGTTAATTATTACAAAGAATTTGTGTTTACCATTTCTTTTAATATTTTTAGGTAATGTTTCCGGATCAACATCCATATCCATTGGTTTAATTCGGATTTTTACGTGACCATATTGTCCCTTACCTCCAGACTGCTTAATATATTTATACTCTGCATCAGCATTTCCTGTAATAGTTTCTCTGTATGCAACCTGAGGTTTTCCAACATTGGCCTCGACATTAAATTCTCTTTTCATTCTATCAACTAGAACATCAAGGTGTAATTCTCCCATTCCAGAAATAACAGTTTCTAGAGTTTCTTCATCAGAAGTAACTTTGAAAGTTGGGTCTTCGTCAGAAAGTCTTCGGAGTGCGATTCCTAATTTTTCTTGGTCAGCTTTTGTTTTTGGTTCAATTCTCATTGAAATCACAGGTTCTGCGAATTCAATTTTATGAAGTTCAATAGGGTTTTACTCGTCACATAAAGTATCAGAAGTTGTAGTTGCTTTTAAACCAACAGCCGCAGCAATTTCCCCAGCGTACACTGTTTCAACTTCTTCTCTCTCATTAGCATGCATTCGTAGGATTCTACTTAATCTCTCTTTTTCTCCTGTACTTGAATTATAAACATAAGTTCCAGCAGAAACTGTTCCTGAATAAACTCGGAAGAAGGTTAGTTGCCCAACAAAAGGGTCAGATTGCAATTTAAATGCCAGTGCAGAAAAAGGAGCTTCGTCTGATGCTTCTCGTGTATCTTCTTCACCTGTTTTTGGATCAATTCCAGTAATTGCAGGAATGTCAGTTGGTGATGGTAAATAATCAACAACTCCATCCAAGACTAATTGAACACCGATGTTTTTCAAAGCTGAACCTGTGAATACTGGAACGATTTTGTTTTCAATGACTGCTTTTCTTAAAACTCTTTTTAGATCAGCAGTTTCAATTTCTTCTGCATTTAGGAATTTCTCCATCAAAACATCATCGTGTTCAACAATTTTTTCTACTAGTTCAGCATGATATTTTTCAACATCATCTTTCATATCTGCAGGTATTTCAATTTCGCTAATTTGATTTCCCATTTCACCTTCAAAAGCAAAAGCTTTCTTTCCTAACAAATCAATAATCCCACTTAGTTCTGATTCATTACCTATTGGTAACTGAGCTCTAACTGCATGAGGTGTTAATCTAGTAATGATAGATTGAAATGATCTTTCAAAACTTGCTCCCGTTCGGTCGATTTTATTAATGAAACAAATTCTAGGTACACTGTATTTATCAGCTTGTCTCCAAACTGTTTCTGATTGAGGTTCTACTCCTGCCACACCATCAAATACCACAACTCCACCATCAAGAACCTTTAATGATCTTTCAACTTCAGCAGTGAAGTCTACGTGACCTGGGGTATCAATAATATTAAATCTGTATTTCTCTTCAGTATTTGTTTTGTCCTCTACATATGTGGGTGTCCAGAAACAAGTAGTAGCAGCAGAAGTAATAGTAATTCCGCGCTCTCTTTCCTGTTCCATCCAGTCCATAACAGCTTCTCCTTCGTGAACTTCTCCAATTTTATGAGAAACTCCTGTGTAAAACAAAACTCTTTCTGTAGTAGTTGTTTTACCAGCATCAATGTGCGCAATAATTCCAATATTACGTACTCTATTCAACGGATAATCGCGATTCATAATTTTATAATTTATATTTTAAATTGAACAAAAAACTTTTCCTTGGCTTGAAAAATTAAGCCTTAATAAATTTTTTGAATGATTAATAAAAAAAGCAACGAGAAAACATTGCTATAACTAGATTAACTCAAATTGAAGGTTGTGGCAAGTGATTTGGTTAAGAAATTAAACTATTACACCAATAAAAAACTCCCAGGTTAGGGAGATTTTTTAAAATTGATTTAAAATAAATGTTACCAAGCAAAGTGAGCGAACGCCTTGTTGGCTTCTGCCATTTTATGAACGTTTTCTTTTTTCTTGACTGCTTCACCTTCATTTTTACTTGCTAGGATAATTTCATCAGCTAGTCTTTCTGACATTGGGTTTCCTTTTTTACTTCTTGCAGCGGCTTTGATCCAGGTCATTGCTAGGTAAAGTCTCCTTTCTGGTCTAACTTCTCGAGGTACTTGGTAGTTTGCTCCACCAACTCTTCTTGATCTAACTTCTACAGTTGGAGCTGCATTTTGCATTGCTGTATCAAAAATTTCTACTGGGTTTTCTACTTTTTCTTTTTCTTTGATTATTTCAAAAGCATCATAAACAATTTTAGTTGCAGTAACTTTTTTCCCTCTTTCCATTAGGTGATTAATGAATTTAGCCACTTTCAAAGAAGCATATTTTGTATCAGGTTTTACTATATTTCTATTTCTAACTGGTCTTCTCATTGTATATTCTTATTAAAATTTGATTAATTATCTTTTTTATTTTTCTTAGAACCGTATCTTGATCTAGAAGTTTGTCTGTTATTGACACCTTCAGCATCTAGAACACCTCTAACAATAGTATATCTAATGTTAACGTCCTTTACACGACCACCTCTAACTAGAACAACTGAGTGTTCCTGTAGGTTGTGACCTTCACCTGGGATGTAGGCTGTAATTTCTTGACCATTAGTTAATCTAACTCTGGCAATTTTACGAACCGCTGAGTTAGGCTTTCTAGGTGTTCTAGTTGTAACTTTTGTACAAACTCCTCTTTTGAACGGTGAATTATAAAAAGTCGGTTTGTTCTTTTCTGAATTGAAACCACGAGTTAAAGCAACCGCCTTTGGTTTTTTGGCAGTCTTTGTTCTACTTTTTTTCACCAATTGATTTATTGTTGGCATAAGTGAGCAATACTTTACTATAACCCTTTTAAAAATGCAAGTCTTTTTAATAAGTTTAATCTAAATATCTAGAAATTATTAGAAAAGGTTAAGTCCTGTTAAAATTTCAGCTGTCCAAAAAATTGGATAAACGAGAAACTTTGAAAAGAAAATCACAAATGCAATAAGGAAAACGAACGGGTATTGTTCCAAGATTGTTCTCATTTTTAATGTTTTGATTGGAAACAAGTTGAATAAAATTTTTGACCCATCTAGTGGCGGGATCGGTATGAGGTTAAATATAGCCAACGCTAAATTTATAATAATAGCCATTCCTATTATAAAGATAAATGGAGACGGTAAATGAATAAATGAATTCAGTCTAATAACAACTGAAAGTAATACTGCTATAGATATGTTAGAAATTGGCCCAGCTGCCGCCACAATTAATTCTCCCCATCTTTTATTTCTTAGGTTATATGGATTGTATGGTACTGGTTTAGCCCATCCAATAATAAATCCAGTTCCTGATAAGGCCATCAAAATTGGTAAGACTACTGAACCAACAGGATCCAAATGTTTGATTGGATTGAGATTCAGTCGGTCAGCATATTTAGCAGTGACATCACCCATCCAAAGAGCAGCATATCCATGTGCAACCTCGTGGATTACCACTGAAAAAATTAAGATGATTATTTGAAAAATTACTATTATGTCCATATTTTTTATTTAATATAAAAATAACACGAAAGTTAGTGAGAAGGCAACATCTATAATATAGTATATATTTTAAAATTACGTTACTCATTCGTATTAAGATATATAATAAGTATATCTTATGCACGGCCTTACCAGAGCTCTTGCATAATATTCATACTATGATAGCATATTTGGACATATGGCGAATCAATGTCAAATAACAGGAAAAAAATCAATCATGGGTGGCGGATATTCAAACGCGACTCGTGCTACTCAATTCAACCCAACTGGGAAAAGAAGAAGAAAAGTAAATTTACAAACTAAAAAAGTTTATGTTCCAGAAATTGATAAGACTATAAAAGTTACTCTTTCAACTACTGCTATCAAAACTATCAACAAAAATGGAGCTTACAAAACTTTAAAGAAGGCTGGTTTAATTAAATAATATTAATTAGATTTTTAAATAGATTATTCAACCCACAGATCTTGCCCGTTAGTTTTAAAAACTACGGGCTTTTTCTTTGTATCAAGGATTGTAATAGGTTTTATATTGTCATTATAGTAATTTAATTTATCAAGCACTTCCTGATGTGGGTGGCCAAATTTATTATCTTCTCCAGCCGAAATAATTGCAAAATTTGGTTTTATCATTTGTAGGAATTCCTTGGTTGTAGAATTTTTAGAACCATGATGCCCGAGTTTTAATACTTCTGATTCTAAACTTTGACTAAGTATCATATTTTTATAGCCATTATTACCAAATGCCATAACCAACCTTTCTTCAACTTCTATCCCGGCATCACCAGTTAACAAAAAATCGATTTGGTTATACGAGACTTTTAAAACAATTGACTGATCATTTTTATCATCAATTCCAGAATCTGGATCCGGCCAAAAAACCAAGGCCCTGATCCCAAAGTCTTCATCTAAAATAATTTCATCTCCGATTCTTAAATTAACTTTATTTATTTTGTTATTTTTGATTAATTCATCGATCTGATTTGTAGAGACTGATTCTGAAGCTCCAAAATAAAATCCGTATTGCGCAAATTCATATTTTTTTAAAAGCGATGGCACTCCGCCGATATGATCCGAATCTGGATGTGTGGTTATTAATAGGTCAATTTTTTTATCGAAAAAATGTAAGTGCTCCGAGATTTTCCGAATTACAATTTCATTGATACCTGCATCGATTAGAATCTTATTTCTATTCGGGGTGATAATTAAAATAGAATCGCCCTGCCCAACATTTAGAAACACAACTTCCATAATACCTTCATTTTTAAGGGTTATTCTTTGATTAAAGTAAATTACTGTATATGTATTTACTAGAAATAAAGTAACGCCACTAATTAATAGAGTCTTATAAATAGGTGCTAACGATTTGAGATATTTATTCACTAATTAAAAATATAACGAGTTTAATAAAATAAATTTAAAGAAATTATATATAAATGTTAAAATTAAATAACTATGAATACAATTAACGAAAAACAATTTAATATAGGCGAGTTGAAAGGAATTTCAACAACAAATATAGAGGAGCATTTAAAACTTTATTCAGGATATATTAAACATGCAAATCTTATTCAAGAAGAAATTAAAAAACTATCAGAAAATATTGAGGTAAATTCATTTTTGATTAATGAATTAAATAGAAGATTTGGTTTTGAATATAACGGAGTCCTTAACCATGAAATATTTTTCGATTCATTATCTGATGGTTCAGCAGATGCTAATTTAGAAAGTGACTTATACAAGAAAATCGTCAGCCAATGGGGAAGCTTTGATAATTGGTTAAGTTTATTCAAAAACCATAGCAAAACAAGAGGAGTTGGCTGGGCTGGATTATTTTATATTCCAAAAACAGATAGTCTGTTTAATGCTTGGATTGATGAACAACATGTAGGTCAGTTGAATGGCGCTGTGCCAATTTTAATGATTGATATGTGGGAACATTCATTTGTGGCCGACTATCAACCTGGCGGGAAAGGTCAATACATAGATGATCTTTTTGAAAATTTGAATTGGTCTAAAGTAGAGAAGAATTATCAAGAAGCTATAAAATAAAAAAATTACCCACGGATCTGGTTGTTTAATGTTTACTACAGCAAAAGGTAAATTTGCAAAAAATCCAACAACGACTAATTGAAACCGGAGTAGGTAATTTGTTATCAAGCCAATCGCTAAAGCGATTGGCTTGAATATTATAGAAAAAATTCCTACCAAAAACCCGAGCAGCATAGTCGCAGGGATTAAAGGCAAGACAATTAAATTAGCCGGCAACGAAACTATTGATAATTCTCCACTCATTCCCAAAATCATAGGCAGAACTGCAATTTGAGTTGAGACTGCCGAAGCAATGATTTCTCTTGCTTCCATTTTTTCTGGTATAAATACGAAAATTTTTTTTACCAATGGTGATAAATTGATTAACCCTAAACTAGCAACAAAAGACAATTGGAAGGATGGGTCAAAAAAAATAATCAAAGGATTTATTGATATCATTACTAAGCCAGCAAAAAATAAAGCCTTATTAACATCATAACTTCTTTTAGAAAACTTACTGAAAATCATCAAGAAAGCCATTAGACTAGCCCTGATGACGGTTGCGCCTGAACCAACCATAATTGCAAACATTGCTACAAAAACTAATCCTAATAAGTACTTGTAAAAGTTAGGTAAAAAAGACAAAAATTTAAAAACTGCCACAATGATAATGGTTATATTGTAGCCAGATAAAACAACGACATGAATTAGACCAGCGATTCTGAATTCTTTTTCTAACTGATCCCCTAAGGACTGTTTTACACCTAGTAATAATCCACCCATATATTCAGCTTCTGGAGAAGTTAGAATTTGCGAAATTTTAAATAAGAAAAAATTTTTAATTTTGAACAATAAATAATCTATTTTTAATTTCTCACCAATAACTTCAACCTGGGAAAATTTTAGAATTCCGTAGATATTATCTTTTTTAAGAAAATTAACATAATCAAATTCAATTCCATTTTCATTCTCAAAATTTTTGGGTTTCTCAAGCTGTCCAGAGACTCTGACAATTTGCCCACTATGAAACTCTGGGTATTTATATGTACTTATAATAATATTCTCTTCTGGGTAAATATATTTTTTATCATTTTTTATTTCAGTAATTTTAACTTTATAACGGTTTGAAAATGAGCCAATGGAAACTTCTCCGTATATCTCCCCCAAGACAGTAATTTTTTGTTCATAAAAAATACCAAGCTCCGTCTCTTTTGAAACCGCATTAAATCTTAACAACCCAAGAATCAAGAATAGTGCGAGTGCGAAAATTAAACATAGATTTTCAAGATCTAATAATTTTCTGACCGGGCGTTTTACAAATGAATTATTATTAGAATTATTACTAAGTTGTCTGCTTTTACCTTTTTGATTGGTCTTAAGCTGTATTTTTTCAAGTATTATTT
>CAZKXE010000030.1:0-7013 GCA_964556855.1 uncultured Candidatus Saccharibacteria bacterium | reverse complement strand
TGAAGCTGAAGAGAAAGCTCGTAAAGAAAAAGAGGAAGCCGAGAGAAAAGCAGCAGAAGAACAAGCACGTAAAGAAAAGGAAGAAGCAGAACGAAAGGCCGCTGAAGAAAAGGCTCGTAAAGAAAAGGAAGAAGCAGAACGAAAGGCTGCTGAAGAGAAAGCTCGTATTGAAAAAGAGAGACAAGCTAAATTAGAAGCCGAGCGAAAAGCTGCAGAAGAACAGACAAAGCGTGAAGCTGAAGAGAAAGCTCGTAAAGAAAAAGAAAATAAACTCACAGAGGATCGCAAGAAAAATGAACATAGAAAAATAGATTCCTCTTTTAAACTAAAAAAAATAAAGATGAGTGAGATAAATTCTGATCCTAATCAAAGAAAAATAAGCATAGAAAAAGAGGCTGCGCCACAATTTGCAAATCCTTTTATTTCACTATTTAATAAAAAAATTGATACGGCTTTTGGAATGGATATATCAGACAATTCAATAGAATTGTTAGAATTCAGTGCATTTTTTAAGCATAAGCCTAGAGTTTACTCTCGTATAGCTCTGGATGATGGAACTATTGTTGATGGAATCATAAAAAAGAAGGATAAATTCCAGGAAAAAATTAAGGAATTACTACTTGAGGCTAAACCGGGTAAGGTTTCTACAAATCGAGTAATTATTTCAATTCCAGAGAGTCAGTTATATACATGGAGTACTAATATTGATACATCTTTAATTTCTGGCAAGCTAAAGGACAAGATATATGAAGAATCTAAAAAGTTTATCCCGCTTGATTACCGATATATTTACTGGGACGTTATTAGCTACGAAAACCAACAGAAAAATAGTTACTCAGCCACTTTCTTTGCTATTGAGAAAAAGGTTTTAAATAAATACGTATCAAGCTTGAATGAATTAGGGATTGATGTTGTTGATTTTTCACTGGCAGCAATTAATGTTGCTCGTGTATTCTTGCCAATTAAAAAAGAAATAATATCAGCTATAGTTGAAATAGGAGAAAATATAACGAACGTTTCAATTTTTAAAGGTAATAGAATTTTAAAATTATTTATGACAAGCCCAGTTGGTGGAGATAATATTAATAGTGAAATAATTAAGAATTTAAAAATTACCGAACTTGAAGCAGAAGATATGAAGCAAAAATTTGGTGTTAATGAAAGTAATAAGCCGGAATACCAAAATGCTGTTAAAAATGGATTGAAAACAATTTTATCTGAAATCAAAAACATTCTAGATTTTTACGAAGAAGATTCTGAGGAAAAAATTTCAAATGTATTCTTTACTGGAGGAACATCATTACTGAAAGGATTAACAAAAGAATCAGAAAATATTTTGGGTAAAAACATTCAATTGTTAGAAGCCATACCACTTGTATCTGATAGTGAGATATTTAGGGACGAAATTAATTTAAAATTATTTTCAAATGTACTTGGCCTAGCAATTTCTGGTGTTACTCAGGAAAAAAACATATTCTCGTTTAAAAAACAGCTTGAGGTCAATGATTTTAAAATGGGATTCTTTAATGTGCTCTCAACCGGTTATTTCTCACGCAACAGAATGATTTTTGATTTTACACATATAGTCTACGCATTTCTAATTACCATAATTCTAACAGTATCTATATTTGCAACAATAATAGCTTTATCAATTGATTGGTCTGTTGTATTTAACTAATAATGACATTTCTTTAATTTCTGATATTATTTCATTATGTTATCAATCGGGATAGTCGGATTACCAAATGTTGGGAAATCAACATTATTTAATGCAATAACTAAAAATTCAGTACCTGCACTGAACTATCCTTTTTGTACCATTGATCCTTCTGTTGGAATTGTTCCTGTGCCGGATGAAAGACTTGCAAAATTAAAGGAAATATCTAATTCTGAAAAAGTTATACCCGCTATTGTTGAATTTACAGATATTGCTGGTCTAGTTAAAGGAGCTTCTGTCGGAGAAGGACTTGGAAATAAATTTCTTGCAAATATTCGTGAAGTCAACGCAATCGCCCAGGTTGTTAGAATTTTTAAAGATGAAAATATTACACACGTTCATGGCGAAATTAACCCATTATCAGATATTGAGATTATTAATCTCGAGTTAATTTTGGCCGACCAAGCTACCGTAACCAAAAGACTTTCTAATCTGGAAAGAGATGTAAAGAGAAATGATAAAAATGCAATTATTGAATCTGATGTTTTAAAAAAAGTTCTCAATAGTCTTGATGATGGAAGAATGGCGAATTCAACAGATTTATCTGATGACGAGAAAACGGTAATAACAGGGATGCATCTTTTATCGATTAAACCAATGATGTATGTCTTGAATTATAAGTCAGACGGAGATAATCTAAAACCCGGTGATCCTGAGTATGATAAATTAATAAATTTTTTAGAAGAATCTGGAGCTGAATATGTATTTGTAGACGCAAGTTTTGAACATCAAGTTATGGAAATGTCTGATGATGAAAAAAATGATTTTAGACTTGAAATTAGTGAAAATGAAATACCTGAAAATAAATTGGGTCTTTCAAATTTAATTATCGAAGCGTATGAATTATTAAATTATATTACTTATTTGACTACTGGCGAAAAGGAAACAAGGGCTTGGACAACTATTAAGGGAAGCACTGCACCAATTGCTGGAACAGCAATCCACACCGACTTTAAAGATAAATTTATTAGAGCTGAAGTAATTTCGTATGATAAATTAGTAGAAGCTGGATCATTTGCTGTTGCTAGAGAAAGAGGATGGTTTAGAATTGAAGGAAAAGAATATATTGTCCAAGATGGTGATGTTATTGAATTTAAAATTTAAATATAATTAATATGAATGAATATAATCACAAAGAAATTGAGCCGAAATGGCAAAAGTATTGGGATGATAATCAAATAAATTTAACTGAAAATAAATTTGAAAAGCCAAAATACTATGTTCTGGATATGTTTCCATATCCTTCCGGACAAGGCCTACACGTTGGCCACCCAAAGGGTTATATAGCAACAGATATAGTTTCGAGATATAAAAAATTAATGGGGTTTAATGTTCTTCATCCAATGGGATGGGATGCTTTTGGTTTGCCAGCAGAAAATTATGCTCTTAAAAATAAAACACATCCTAAAAAAACTACTAATGAAAATATAGAGAAATTTAAAAATCAATTAAAAATAATCGGTTTAGATTATGATTGGAGTAGAGAAATTAACACTACTGATCCAAGTTATTATAAGTGGACTCAGTGGATATTTTTGAAATTATATGAGATGGGCCTAGCTTATGAATCTAATGAACCTATTAACTGGTGTCCTTCATGTAAAACAGGACTAGCCCAAGAAGACTTGGAAAATGGAAATTGTGAAAGATGTGGAAGCATTGTTGAAAAGAAGCCAATTAGACAGTGGGTTTTAAAAATTAGAGATTACGCAGATAGGTTGTTGTCAGATATAAAAGATTTAGATTGGCCAGAAAACATCAAGGAATCGCAGAAAAATTGGATAGGGAGAAGTGAGGGTACTGAATTTGTTTTTGATATTATCGTTGGTAATAAAAAAATAGACGAAAAATTAAGAGTTTTTACAACTAGAGCCGATACAGTTTTTGGTGTTACTTACGCGGTTTTAGCGCCAGAACACCCGCTTGTAGACAAATTAGAAATAAGTAATCGAGATGAAGTTCAAGAATATATTAAGCAAATTAAAAATAAAAGCGAGATAGAAAGAACTGCCGAAGGAAAAGAAAAAACCGGAGTAGAATTGAAGGGTGTAAAAATTGTAAACCCAGTAAATAATACTGAAGTTCCGCTATGGATAGCTGATTATGTGCTTGCTCAATACGGAACTGGAGCAGTAATGGCCGTCCCATCTCACGATACTAGAGATTTAGAATTTGCTCAAAAATTTAATCTTGAGATAAAAAAAGTAATTGAAACAGGCAATAATGATGAGACATTGGATGGCGTCTTAGTTAATTCTGGAGAATTTGATAATTTAAAATCTGATGATGCTAGAAACAAGATAACTGAAAAATTTGGCGAAAAAAAGGTTACTTATAAACTTAGAGATTGGGTATTTTCTAGACAGAGATACTGGGGAGAACCAATTCCAATTATTCATTGTGAAAAATGTGGAGTTGTGCCAGTGCCTGAATCTGATTTACCTGTTACATTACCAGAAGTAGAATCATATGAACCAACTGGTACAGGAGAATCTCCACTTGCTGGGATTGATGATTGGGTTAATACTACTTGTCCAAAATGTAATGGTAAAGCCAAAAGGGAGACAAATACGATGCCACAATGGGCAGGTTCTTCTTGGTATTACTTACGCTACATGGATCCAAATAATTCAAATGAAATATTTGAAAAGGAGATTGAGAAATATTGGGCACCTATTGATTTTTACGTTGGCGGTGCAGAACATGCCACAAGACATTTAATTTATGCACGATTTTGGCATAAGTTCCTATTTGACCAAGGTATTGTTTCAACAAGCGAACCGTTCAAAAAACTTCAGAGCGTCGGGTTAATCATGGCCGCTGATGGCCGTAAAATGAGCAAGAGGTGGAATAATGTAGTAAACCCTAATGATGTAGTAGAACAATTTGGTGCTGACACATTGAGACTTTTTGAAATGTTTTTAGGCCCATTTGAAAAATCTGCCAGTTGGAATACAGAAAGTATTGTTGGTCCACGTAGATTTCTAGAAAGAATTTGGAACCTACAATCAAAAGTTGTTGATAATGTTGTCGATCAAACAGATTTAATAATTAAATTAAATCAAACTATAAAAAAGGTTGGACATGATATTGAAAATATTAATTTCAATACTGCAATTTCAGAAATGATGATACTAGTCAATTTTTTGGAGTCTCAGGAAAATATTTCAGTCCAATCGTATTTAAAATTAATTCAAATATTATCTCCTTTTGCACCTCATATTTCGGAGGAAATTTGGCAAAAATATAATAACGAAAATTCAATTTTTAGAAGCAATTGGCCACAGTATGATGAAGAACTCATTAAGGAAAAAACCTTAATAATTCCTATTCAAGTTAACGGAAAGGTTAGAACAAAAATAGAAGTACCTTGTGATATTAATGAGGAAGAAATATCTAAATTAGCATTAGAAAATAACGATATACAAAGATGGATAACCGATCAAAAAGTTAAAAAAATCATCTATATTAAGGGAAAAATATTAAGTATTGTCATTTAGCTTAAAGTATGTTATTATCATTGTAAATATTCGTTGTAAAGTAAGCTTTCATAACTAGGAATTATTAAATTTACTAAGTTACATAAATTATGATTAAATTATCATTTCAACCAAAACAAATATCAAAAAAATTACTTGCTGTTTTGAACGAACGGTCAAGAGATATTTTGATAAAAAGATACGGATTAGATCCTAAAAATCCTGCGATTTTTACACTTGAATCAATCGGTAAGGAATATAATATTACCAGAGAAAGAGTTAGACAGATTGAAGAGTATAGCCTTTCTACTATTAGGAAATCTGACGCGTACTTAGATATGGAACCTGTTTTTCAGGAACTAAAAGGTGTAATTGATGATATGGGTTCAATTGTATCAGAAGACGATTTACTTGATGAATTGTCAAAATCTGAAACTACTCAAAATCAAATTCATTTCTTGTTGGTTGTTGGCTCTCCTTTTTATAAGAAAAAAGATGATGAGTACTTTAAACATAGATGGTATATTGATCAGGAGCTAATGGAACAAGTTGAAGATTCTATTAAAACTATCTATTCTAATTTAAGCAAAGATGACATTATTACCGAACCTGAAATGGTTGAACATTTCTTGAATAAGATTCAGGATGTTGCAGACAAATACAAAAGTGATGTTATTGTAAAACGTTGGTTGAAATTATCAAAAAAAATTGACTCTAATCCTTTGGGTGAATGGGGAAGATCTGATTCTTCTAATATTAATGTAAAAGGAATAAGAGATTATGCTTATCTTGTAATTAGGGACCACGGTTCACCCATACACTTTAAAGAAGTTGCAGAATCAATCGCTAAAATCTTTAATAAAAAAGCACATGTAGCAACATGTCACAATGAACTAATTAAAGACCCAAGATTTGTTTTGGTTGGAAGGGGATTATACGCCCTAACAGAATGGGGATATGCTTCCGGTGTGGTAAAGGATGTAATCAAAGAAATTCTAATCCAAAATGGATCCTTAACAAAAGAAGAAATAATTGAAAAAGTAATGAAAGAAAGGTATGTAAAGGAAAATACAATTTTAGTTAATCTTCAAAATAGTTCAGATTTTATTAAAAATCCTGATAATACCTACTCTCTAGTTTAATTTGTAATGAAATTTTATTTTAGGTTGCGTGAATGGATAAAAATTGGGATAATAATGTAAACCAATGGATTTTAATGAATTAGTTAGTACAACTATATTTTTTGTAAAAAATGCACTTTTTATTTTTGTGCCTATTGTCTTATTCTGGTTACTATTTAGAATTTGGCTTGATTACGTCAGGGCAAAATTTGCTAGTACTCAGGAATATACATTATTAAGAGTCTATCCGCCAAAGGATATCCTAAAAACCCCAGCAGCAATGGAGTTGTTTATAACTGCGTTACATCAAACAGGTGGAGAAGCTACCCCTATAGATGTATATTTAAGAGGTAAATCACGACCAACTTTTTCGCTTGAAATTTCATCTGTCGGTGGAGACGTTGGTTTTTACGTTTGGACCATATCTGCATTTAGAAAATTTGTTGAAAATCAAATTTATGCTCAATATCCAGGAATTGAAGTTGAGGAAGTAGAAGATTATGCAAGAAAAATAGATTATGAATCTGGCAATTATGGGATGTTTGGATTGGAATATGGACTGACACAGGCAGACCCCGTCCCGATTAAAACATATGTTGATTATAAACTTGATCAGGGCGTTTTAGATGACGATCAAAAAACTGACCCAATTACTGCGACCTTAGAATTTTTAGGTCAGTTAGGACCCGGCGAAAA
>CAZKXE010000029.1:0-7351 GCA_964556855.1 uncultured Candidatus Saccharibacteria bacterium | reverse complement strand
TCCCCACACCAAAGAAATTATCTGCAACATTGTGAATTGATTTGATATTTAATTTTAATTCATTCATTACAGCTACAACTGAAGCAAAATTCATAATATTATAATCACCCGGAATTTTTATTTTCAATTTGTCAATAATTTTTTCACTTTTATAATAAATTGAAAAAGTAGACTCAAATTTATCTTTTCTAACTTCACTAATAACGTAATCATTTTTTATACCAAAGCCGAAGGTTATTAATTGCCCCTTGATGTCATTGCATAGTTTTCTTAATTTCAAGTCGTCTCCGTTTATAAAAATTTTAGAAAATTGATCGTGTTGGTTTATAAAATATTTAAAAGCCTGACGCATCTTATTTTCAGTTTTGTAATATTCCAAATGACTTTTTTCCAAGCTAGTGATAATTGTCATATTTCCAATTAGATCATAAAATGATCGATCATATTCGCAGGCTTCAATTATAGAATAATTTGCTTTTCCAAAATGATTATAACCATTAAATTCCTTGGTATAAGCACCTCCATAAATTGTTGCATCAAGTCCGCCATTAATGCAACCAAGACCCAAAATGGCAGTTGTGGTACTTTTACCATGACTCCCCGCAATAGAAATTCTAAAAGTATCGTTTGTTAATTCATTTAAAAAGGCCGATCTTTTCATAATTTTAATTCCTAATTTTCTGCCGGCCTTTATTTCTGGCGAATTTTTAACTAAAGAAGAATATATAATTAAATCCAAATCAGAACTAATATTACTCTCACTATGTTTATAAAAAATTTTTGCACCATTATTTTCTAATGATATAGTTTCATCCTTTACTTGAGTATCTACTCCACTAACCTGATAACCCTTTCCTAAACAAATTTTTGCAATACCGTTTAATCCCTTACCACCTATTCCTATAAAAAATATTTTTTTCATATTTAATATTGTGAACTACGGGTAATAATAAAAAATTAAAAATAAGTTAAAATCTTTCTAAATTTTTTACTCCGTCCGGCCATATTTAGGGTATAATTAATGTGTAATATAATATTTATCTAAATAAGGCATTTAGGCAAAATATTTAAATTAAAATATGATTAAGATATTTAAAAAAGTTGGACAAACCCCACTAGAGGTCATAAATGAGCTAAGGCAAGCCAACCCAGGTCTTGTCGACCAAAAGCTTTCCTATGCTGGTCGGCTTGATCCGATGGCTGAGGGACAAATGGTTATAATGGTAGGAGATAAAGAAAATCAAAATCGAGAAAAGTTCCTAAATACAGACAAACTTTATGAAGCTGACATTTTAGTTGGATTTTCTACTGATTCGTATGATGCCCTGGGGTTGGTAAATGATGATATTAGAATTGAGAATTTAAATAGCATTAAAATTACTTATAAAGATCTTGAAATAGCTCTAAAAAAAATTAAGAAAATAAAGAAAATAAGTTACCCTGATTTTAGTTCAAAAACTGTAGAAGGGAAACCTTTGTGGAAATGGAAAAAAGAGGGAATAATAAATCAGATAGAAATACCTACAAGAAAAATTAAAATTAAAAAAATAAAAATTTTAGATAACCAATCAATTTCTGGTTTTGATTTGTTTAATTATTTAGAATTTGTCATCACTAAAATAAATGGTGATTTCAGACAAAGTGATATCATAAAAGTTTGGAAAGATAAAATTATTAATAATCAATCTTATCAAGTTATAAAAGTCAGCTTGAAGGTTTCAAGTGGAACTTACATACGATCCCTGGTCCATGAGTTATCAAAAGAAATTGGTATTCCTTGCTGTCTGTTAAAATTAAATAGAAAAAAAATTTATTTTAAAAAAACATGTTGGTTATCCCAATGGCTTTTAAAATTTCATAAATAATAACTTTTGATATAATTAATTATATGAAAAAAATAGCAATTTGGGGTTTTGGAATAACAGGGCAGGCTACATTAAGATATTTTCTAAAATCTCCAAAATATAATGAATATCAAATTGATGTTTATGATTCACAATCAGCAGATTCATTTGGAACAATTCTGATTGATAGCGAAAGGGTGAATTATTATTTTGATACAAAAGACATTGCTGAAGTTTCTAATTACGAAATTCTATTAGTTAGCCCCAGTATTTCAAAAAATCATCCCGTTATTCAAGAAGCTTATACAGCAGGTGTCAAGGTTTGTAATGACACTATGATTTTTATTGAGGAGTTTAAGGATATAGGTAAAATTGTAGGGGTCACAGGTTCTAATGGAAAAAGCACAGTTGCCAGTTTAATTCATGATTCATTAAAAATTTTAGATAAAAAGACAATTTTAGTTGGAAATATTGGTCTGTCACCTTTAGATTATTTAATTGATACTCCAGAAGATGAATTAAAAGATATAATTGCTGTCCTCGAATTATCAAGTTTTCAGCTCGAAATTTTTGATATTAATCATTTTGTTGATATTGCGATTATCACTAATATATCACCAAACCATTTGGATAGGCACAATGATGATATTCAGGAATATGCAGATGTAAAAATGAAAATTTTCAATCAAAATAATAGTCATATTGTAACCGTTTACGATGACCCTGGAATACAAAATTATATTTTACCTAAAATTAATTCAAATTTATTAGAGCTTGTTTCTCTTGATCAATTAGTTAATAATCAGCTTTTAGATTTTATTAATAAAAACTTTGTTGAGACGAAACAAATTAAATTGCCAGGAAAACATAATTTATATAATGTTGCCATTGCATTGAAAGCTCTAGATATATTGGGAATTGAAATTAATAATGAAAAATTAATTAATTTTATTCAAAACTATAAAGGGCTTGAACACCGAATTGAATTTGTTAGGAATTTTAAGGGACTAGATTTTTATAACGATTCAAAATCTACAAGTCCTGATGCTACTAGAGTTGCAATTAAATCTTTTGGTAACGATCAAAAAATTACCTTAATAATGGGTGGAAAAGATAAAAATGTTTCATTTGAATATTTGGGCCCAATAATAAAAAATAAAGTAGAAAAACTTATTATTTTAAGCCATGAAATCGATGAAAAACTTATTAAGCTAGCAGAGGATAATCAAGTTGAATACGAAGTGGTTATTAATCTACAACAGGCTATTGATGCTGCGATCTTAAATAAAAATTACGCTGGCTTAATCTTATTTTCGCCAGGGTCTTCGTCTTTAGGGAAATTTAAAAACTATGAAGATCGAGGAGAACAATTTAAAGACATTGTAAACAGGCTAAAATAAAATTTGTTATAATAATTACATGATTAAAAATAACCTAGAGTGTCCATATATTGAAGACATTAATTTCATTATTTTTGGAGCAACTGGTGATTTGGCACAGAATAAAATTCTACCAGCTTTGTTTGATTTATATTGCAATAATCTGCTACCTGTTAATTTTAGGATAAACGGTTTCTCTAGAAAAGATTTATCAGATGAGAAATACCGAGACTTTGTAGGAAAAATTTTATTAAAAAATGAAAAAATTAATTCATATCCTAAAAAAGTCCTTTCAAATTTTTTAGAGAAAATTTACTACTTCAAGGGTGATTTGCAAAGTGAGAAATCCTATATAGATTTAAATAAATTTTTAATTGATCAAGAAAAAACCGATTGCTCCTGCGTAAATAAAATTTTTTACTTAGCTACACCTCCTGAATTGTACGAAAACATTTTTATAAATTTATCAAAATCAAATTTATTAAAAAAATGTTCGTTAAAAAAAGTTGGTAAACCCTGGTCACGTATTCTAGTTGAAAAACCTTTCGGATCTGATTTAAAAGAAGCTATCAAATTAGATAAATTACTATCGAAACTTTTCAGTGAAGATCAAATTTTTCGAATTGATCATTATTTAGCCAAAGAAGTTTTACAAAATATTATTGCCTTTAGATTTTCAAACTCAATTTTTCAGCCGATTTGGAATAACAAGTATATTGATAAAATAGAAATTAATTTATTTGAAAAATCTGATGTGAAAAGCAGGATGCACTTTTATGACAAGATTGGTACATTGAAAGATGTTGGTCAAAATCACATTTTACAAATGTTGGCTTTAATAATTATGAATGACCCGAAAAATCTTTACCCAAAAAATATTCATCGATCAAAAAAGAATATTCTGGCAAAATTAAAACCTTTTAGTAGTAAGGCAAAGGAATACACTAGTAGATCGCAGTATAAGGAATATTTAAATGAGTCTGGAGTTGAAAATAATTCTAAAACAGATACTTTTTTTGAATTAAAATTAAAAGTAGATGATCAAAAATGGAAAAATGTTCCTGTCTATTTAAGAAGTGGTAAGGCTTTGTCTAAAAATTTGGTTAATATAATAATAACTTTTAAATCAAAAGAAAGCTGCATATATTTAAACAATAACTGCCTTGACTACCAAAATAAAATTGAAATCCAGGTCAATCCGGAAGAAAAAATTTCTATAAAATTTTGGTCAAAAAAAAGGGGTTTAGATTATTCGCTAGAAGAGCAGAATCTGAAATTCAGTTATGCTGAGGATAATCAAAATTTTAAAAACCCTTATCAAAAAATATTGTTTGATTGTATGGCTGGAGACCAAACATTATTTAACACTACAGAAGAGATCATGATTCAATGGGGACTTATTAGTAAAATTCTAAAAGCATGGGAAAATATTCCACTTAATATTTATAAAAAAGGTTCAAAGCCTGAAGATATATTTAAAATTAAATAAAATAATGAATATGGATAACATGACATCAAATAATGAAATAAAAGAGAAAAAAAATATAAAAATTGGATATATTGGACTTGGCAAAATGGGTTTAAATATGGTCAAAAAGTTAAGAGAACAAAATTATGAAGTTATTGTTCTTGATCATAACGAACCAAAAATTGCTGAGGCAATCAGTGTTGGATGTCAGGGATCATTAACAATCAAGGAATTTTTTCAAAAATTAAGATCAGAACAAAATGAAAAACAAATTGTTATTTGGCTAATGATTCCTCATCAAGGAGTTGAAAAAGCTTTAGAAGAAATCATACCAGAGTTAAAATCAGAAGATATTTTGATAGATGGTGGTAATTCCTTCTATAAGGATTCTATTGCTAGATATGCAAAATTAAAAAATGAAGATAAAAAATTTCTAGATGTAGGAGTTTCTGGAGGACCAGCCGGAGCTTTAAATGGATCCTGTATTATGGTCGGAGGTGATAAGGAAGTATATTTAAAAATAGAAAATCTCTTCAAAGATCTTGCAATAAATGATGGGTTTCAGTACGTTGGACCAGCAGGTTCTGGGCATTATGTAAAAATGGTTCATAACGGGATCGAATACGGAATGATGGCCTCTATTGCCGAGGGTTTTAATCTTTTAAAGGAATCCAAGTATCATTTTGATTTAAAACAGATTGCTAAATTGTATAATCATGGATCTGTCATCGAATCTAGATTTACTGGGTGGCTTGAAAATGGTTATAACGAATTTGATCAAGATTTACATCAGGTTAGTGACACTGTTGGTCATACGGGTGAAGTTGCATGGCTTTTAAAAGATGCTCGTCAAAGTAAAGTACCAGTGAAAAATATAAAACAGGCTTATAAAATTAGATTAAATAAAAAAAGCAAAACATCCTATATAAGAAGGGTTTTATCCTTGCTACGTAATCAATTTGGCGGGCATTCCTTATAGGATAAATAATTATCAACACCCTTCTTTTTTTGCTATAATATTTTTATGAGAGAACAAATATTAAGATACCAAGAGCAGTTTGAATTTGAACCTAAAATTGAAAATGCTGACAAATTAAAGGGTAATTACCAAAATTTTATATTAGCCGGAATGGGCGGGTCTCATTTATCAGCTGGATTAATACAAATTTTTCGTCCAGGAATAAATCTGAGTATTCACAGTGATTACGGTCTTCCTAATTTTGAGGATGAAATTTTTAATAAAAGTCTATTAATCGCCAGCTCGTATTCAGGAAATACAGAAGAAGTTCTAGATTTTTTTGAAAGTGCTTATAGTAAAGGTTATGACGTTGCAGTAGTCACTTCTGGTGGCAAATTATTAGAATTAGCAAAGGAAAGAGAAATACCTTATATAGAAATGCCAAATATCGGTATTCAACCAAGGTTAGCACTTGGATTTTCTTCGCTAGCCGTTGCATCTTTTGTTGATAATGGCTTAGCCGAAGAACTCAAATCATTAGCATCAGGACTAGACCCTGAAACAATGGTGGAACAGGCAGACCAACTAGCAAATCAGATTGGAAATAAAATTCCAGTTATTTACACATCGAATCTTAATTTAAACTTGGGTTATATTTGGAAAATTACTCTTAATGAGACAGCAAAAATACCAGCATCTTCAAATGTTTTTCCTGAATTAAATCATAATGAAATGCAGGCTTTTGATATTCATAATGATTCCGGTAACGATTTTATGTTCTTTATAATTCACGACTCAGAGGACCACCCAAAAATTGAATTGAGAATGAGAACTGTCGAAGATTTATTAGAGGAAAGGGGATACAAGGTATTGTCACTATCACTTGAAGGGGAAAATATTGCAGAAAAGATATTTAATTCCTTAGTTTTAATTCATTTAATTGCAGTCAAAATTGCAGAAAATAATGGAGCGGACCCAGAGTCTGTCCCACTGATTGAGGAATTTAAGAAAAGAGTTTTATAAATATGTTAAAATAATTTTATGGAAAAAAAATCAAAAGAATTGAATATGACAAAAGAACAAAAGAAAGATAGTTTTTGGTTCGATCTAACAGAGGAAGATCAATATATCACAATTAAAGATTTGATGGATCAGAGTGGGGACAAGATTACTTATTATATTTTGCTAATTTCCTCATCTGTAATTATCGCGGCGGGAATTTTACTTGCTAACTCGGCTATTTTGATTGGTGGGATGTTGATTACACCTCTTTTAACTCCAGTTCTTTTGGTTTCTCTTGGGATAACTACTTCTAATTATTTATTGGTTAAAAAATCAATTATAAAGATTGGTAAGTCTGTTGGATTTGTTGTTGGAGTTTCATTTTTAGTTGCCTTGATATTTAATCTACCAACACAGGAAGATGGTTTCTTTAATTCAGCCCTCTTTAATAATAGTTTTGCTTCAGCGTTCTTGTATTTTCTAGTAGCTTTTACTTCTGGTATTGTTGCCACATATGCATGGGTTAGAAAACAGATTGATAATATGCTTCCCGGAATCGCGATTGCGGTTTCATTGGTGCCTCCTATAGCAATGGTGGGAACTTTTATTGGCCTTGGCAACATTGATTATGCTAGGTATTATTTATTGGTGTTCCTCTTCAATATTGTGGGAATAATTGGTGGATCAATGATTCTTTTCT
>CAZKXE010000028.1:0-7508 GCA_964556855.1 uncultured Candidatus Saccharibacteria bacterium | reverse complement strand
AGTTATTAAAAAGGAAAAGTATTTATTATCTTCCAATGATAAAATTACTAATTCAGTATCAGTTTTTGATGACATTTTTTCTATCAATGAATTTTCTGTCATTTATATTTATTACGCTACGACCACATATTTTCTTTCAAAAATCTATTCCGTAAATTAAACTATATATTAATGTCCAAATCACAAGTACCTTCAAGAATAGGGTCTGATTTTTCAGTTAAAGGATCACAGACATATTTATCAAGAGAATCAATATTTAATTCGCTTTCACTGTTCAATTCATCAAATTCTTTAAAATTTTGACCATATTCCTCACTTTGTAAATTTCCTGTTACATTTTTATCAGATAAATCTGTATTAAATTGCTTTAAACCAAAAACAAGACCAACAACCAGAATTGTTACTGTAAATACTAGCAATATTATTTTAGGATATGCGCCGGATTTCATTAATAAAATATTAACACAAATCTATAATTTATCTATTCTCGTTAATTAAAAATTATAAAAAAGTACCCACCAAGATAAATCTAGGTGGGTACTATATTTTTTAAATCAAATCAGATTGGCTACTTATGATTCACCAAGTGGTTGACCAGTAATCCGCTCGAAAATATCCAAGTAGACATTGGTCAGGGCTTTGATAGTTTCTGGGCTAAAAGTAACGGGTTTTTTATCACCTGTTTTAGCCCAAATTCTTGATACTTCATCACGCGCAATCTGCTTGTCTAGCCAAGGTGGGTCTTCACCTTCCTTGATGGCACCAATTTCACAGAAACGGCTGCTATCAGGTGTGAAGACTTCATCAGCAATGACAAACTCACCAGCCCTATTCAGACCTAACTCCAGTTTTGAATCGATCAATTCGATCCCAACGTTGTTGAGTTCTTTCTGAATATATATGTAGGCATATCTTGCCAGATCATATCCAGGATGATATGTGTTAACCACATCAGCCGAGATAATAGGATCGTCAGTTTCTGATTTTTCAGTTGGGGTAAACAAAAGTTCGTCCAACTTCGACATCTTGGCAAGTCCTTCTGGCAAAAACTCTCCATAGGGGTTTTCAATCCCTTTGGAATAGAATTTATCGTAGAGACTACCCGTTAGATAAGTCCTGAAAATAAATTCGACTGGGACAATTTCCAGTTTTTCAACCAAAATTGCCCGTCGAACCAAATCATCAGGATCTTCAAATTCGTCCTTCAAAACGAAGTTGAAAATTGCCGATCCGCAAGCAATCAAATGGTGATCGCCCTCCAATCCAATTCTTGGAAAAACCTTTGTCAGCCAATAGACTGTAAGTGCATTCAGGACATCTCCCTTTCTAGGAATAAGACTGTCATGGACGACATTGTGAGTTGAAATCCGATCGGATGCAACTAACAACAGCATATTGGGGTAATCGAGCAACATGTATGTTTCTCGAACCTTTCCTCGATTAATCAATTTCACTTTCGACTTTTTCACTGATTCTCCTCTCTGTTTGTTTTGTAGCTTTTATTTGCTACTGTTTTGAAAAAACACCTTCATCAAAACTACCATCTACACTACAATATTGCAATTTTTATTAACCGATATTTTGAAAAATTAATATAACTTATAGATAAGGTTTGGAATTAAAAACCAAAAAACACTTCATGAAAAAGTGTTTTTTAATTCTATTTAATTTTAGGTTTAATACCCTAATTAGTATCTTCTTTCTGGAACAAAAGTCAGAGCTTGACCCTTTTTGTCTCCACGACCTGTTCTTCCGATTCTGTGTACATAATCAGTAAAAGTATGTGGCAAATCATAGTTAATCACATGAGATACGTTATCGACATGAATTCCTCTAGCAGCAACGTCAGTTGCAACTAAAATTCTAGCATTTCCGCTTTTGAATTTGTTCAAAGCCATTTGTCTTTGATTATGATTTTTATTTCCATGAATTGATTCTGCTTTTACTCCCGCTAGGTTTAATTGCTTTGAAAGTTTTTCAACTCCATGTTTAGTTTCTCCGAAAACAATTACCCTTCGATAGGTCTCACAAGAAAATAGTCCGCACAATAAATCTAATTTATCTGATTCCTTGTGCTGAATAATATCTTGGGCAATACTATTTGTTACGTCTTTTTTCTTGACTGAAATAGTTACTGGTTTATTCATGAAATCGTTCACGATTGATTTGGTTTTTTCGTCCATGGTAGCAGAGAAAAATAAAGTCTCTCTGTTTTTAGGAGTTGCAGATAGAATTTTTTTGATATCAGTAATAAATCCCATATCAAGCATTCTGTCAGCTTCATCCAAAACTACTGTTGTAAAATCATCAGTTTTCAAAATTTTTCTATTAATTAGATCCAAGATTCTTCCTGGTGTTCCTATAATAAAATGATTTGATCTTTTTAAAGATTGAATTTGCGGTCGAATATTAACCCCACCAACACAAGTAGTAGAAAATAATTTAAAACCTTTTGATAATTTGAAAAATTCATCATTAATCTGAATTGCTAATTCTCGAGTAGGTGTCAAAATTAAAGTTTTTCTTTTTGATTCAAGAATTGTCTTTTCAATTAATGGTAAGAGAAACGCAGCAGTTTTACCTGTTCCCGTCTCGGCCAAACCGATCACATCATTTCCTTTCATAATTTCAGGAATAATTTGATCTTGAATTGGAGAAGGAATAGTAATTTTTAATTCCTTTAATGTTTTTTGGATAGTTGGGTTCAAATCAAAATCAGCAAAAGTATGTTTATTCAAATACAATTCTTCTTTTAATTCAACTGGGTTTTGATTTACAAACTGTGATGGGTTAAAGCTTGGCATTTTTCTTCCTCCTCTTCCACCACCACTTCGCCCTCTTCCACCACTACTTCGTCCTGAACTTCTACCTCCACTATAGCTTCTACCTCCGGATTGATTGTTTCGACTTCCGAATGATCGGCTACTACTTGTTTTTGAAGCACCACTACCAAATGATGATCGTCCACCACTTGATTGTGTTGAACTACCTTTGTATGATGATCGTCCTCCACTTGATTTAGCAGAACTACCTCTATACGAAAGTCTCCCGCCGCTTGATTGCGCCGGACGACTTCCAGATGATTGTCCTGTTCGTCTATTAGACGATTGATTATTAAGGCCGCTATTTGACTGCGGTCGATTTCCTCTTGTGTTATTATTCATTTATTTTATTTATTGGGTGTAGGTATATTAATTAACGTCTTTTATAAATAAGATTAAACCTTTTTGATAGGGAGAAACTTTTATAATTCGTCCGAAGCTTTATAGAGCCCCACACGAGTTTCTTAAGCTTTAAACAAAGATATAACAAAATGGTTAAAAAGTCAAGGTTAAGTATTTGAGATTGTTAAAATTTGGTCCCAGTTAGTGGTAAAATTTTTAGACCTATATTTTGATACCGATTTTACTGTCGTCTTTATCTTGTTGGTTTGCTTATGTTTTTTATTAGTTACTAAATCCAAATTAGATGAAGCCATTTTAATAGTATTAGTTCCATATCGGTCATTTAAATTATCTATAGCTTGATTAATTTTTTCATGTTCGTTTAAAACATTTCCAAACAAATTATTTTCATATATTTTATTTTTTTCTACAATATTAGAAAGACATACACCAGATTTTTTATAAGGCAAACCGTTTTTATAAATTTTTTTTAACGCTGGTTTAATTTCTCTTATTATTTTAATAGTATCATCAGTTGGATAATCGAAATTAACAGTTTCCTTTCCTAAATAATTACCCGCTTTTTGATATAGTCCTGTTGAAATATAAAAAGTAATTTGCTGAGTTTTCAGGTTATCCTGCCTAAGTTGTTTAGTTGAATTTTCAATATGAAGAATTAACGAAGATTCTAATTCCTCAAAATCATGAACTACTCTGCCAAATGAACGGGAAGAAATAATTGATTTTCTTTTTTTATGTACCTCTTGAAAAGAATGCATTTGTTGACCCATTAGTTCTTTCGCAATATTAACACCGCCAATTCCAAATTGTTTTTTTATCCAAAAAATATTTTGTTTTTGAAAATCATAAGCATTATAAATTTTTAATAATTTTAATTTCTGAGTAGCTTTAGAACCAATACCCCAAACATCATTAACGTCTGTTTTTTTTAGGGCATCAATTAAAACTTGCTCGCTATTTATATGAAAGACTTCTTGATTTTTTTTAGCAATCTTGTTCGCTAATTTTGCCAAAGTTTTTGTGTTCGCAATCCCAATTGAAACTGGTATTCCGGTATATTGTTTAATTTTTTGACTTAGATTCTGACAAATTTTTTTAGGATTTTTATATTTACTCAAATCCAGAAATGCCTCGTCAATTGAATAAACTTCAATTGTATCAATAAACTCTCGTATGATATTCATAACTCTCTTTGACATGTCATAATAAAGTTCAAGATTTCCAGACTTTAATTGAATTTTTTCCTTTTTTATAAGATCCTTTATTTTAAAAACTGGAACACCCATAGGAATACCTAATTCTCTAGCCTCCTTTGACCTAGCAACTACACAACCATCATTCCCAGATAAAACAAGGACTGGTTTATTTTCCAAAGTAGGATCAAAAACTCGCTCGCAAGAAACAAAAAAATTATTACAGTCAACTAGACCGATTATTTTTTGTCCGTTTTTTTTTGAATTCTCAGCGCTTTTTATTTTCATGTTTTATGAATTATAAAAGTAACTATCCCCCAAACGGTTATTTCATTATTATTTTTTTGCGAAATGTTTTCAATTTTAAATTCCCCATTCAGAATAATAACTGCAACCTTTCCTGGCTTTGGGTTCACAGAACGATCAACTACTAGAACATCCTGGTCAAAAATATTTAAATCCTCCAAATCTGATCCTTGATATTTAATAAAAAAGGTAGCTTCTGGATGATGTGAGACTAAATTATATAAATCTAACCGGCTATTTTTATTATCACCTGATTTATTATCAGAAGCCTTGATATCACCATCTGGGTTATCAATAGTAGAATGAAACATTGGAGACATGCACCCATTATATTACTTATTTATAAGGCTTGTCAACTTTTCTAGTTTTGTTTAAAATTTACTTTCTTATTTCTTCTTCTTATCTAAATCTAAGGTCTCATTAATTCGAATCTGATCGACAAATTCTGGTACGTGGGATACTAAAATCATCGCTCCTTGATATTCATCTAGAGCTTTTGCAATAACAGGAATATGTCTGAAATTGATGTGATTTGTTGGTTCATCTAAAATTAATAGCCCAGGTCGTAATAAAACTAAGCGAGCAAAGGCTACCAAACCTTTCTGCCCTTCCGACAAAACTCCAATGGGACTTTTTATGATATCACTAGTAATTAAAAAACCAGAAGCAACTGACCGCATGTTTTCTTCAATTTTTTCATCCATAACAGACATCAAGCAATCATAAACTGTTTGTTCAAAATCTAGGTTAGAAAAATCTTGTCGGTAATATCCAATTTTAACTCCTTCAGTTACTTCCTCCCCTGTAGCGTGACCAGATGCCAAAGATTCTAGTAACGTAGTTTTACCAATTCCATTTGGTCCAACAATTCGCAAGTGATCTCTTCGTCTTAGTTTCAGATTGCACTTCACGTCTTTTGCTTCATGGTCGCGAATGACTTTATATGAAGTTAGATTTAAAACTTCTGTCGGAATTTCAGTCTGAGTTGGAATATTAAATGGTCGAATAGTCTTATCCTCCTTCCTAACGTCAACTTTATTTTCCTCATAATCTTGAGCTTTTAGACGCATTCTTTTTGCTACCATTCTCATCTGTCCTCCTTTATTAGCAAAAAAGTTTGCCTTGTCTTTGTTGGCTTGAATTTCTTTGGCAAGTTGCGCATTCTTTCTTTTTTCTTTTTCAACTCTAGCAGAAATTTCCTTGACCACGTCGTGATAGTTTCCATCGTATTGTTCAATTGTCCTGGTTTGAACATTCAAATATAAAACTCCATGAGTAAACGAATTAAGGAAATCAGCATCATGAGAAATTACAATAACAGTTTTACGATATTCCTTTAGAAAATCTGTTAGGTGCGCAATTCCATCTTTATCTAAATTATTAGTCGGCTCATCCAATAACAAAACATCAGGTTCCTGGATCAGGGCCGAAGCCAGTAGTAACCGCGCTTGCTGACCACCAGAAAAACTGCCAATGATACGGTCCTTGAAAGTTTTCGCTACTTCGGGATTAGCTGGAGCAAAATTAACAATTTCTAAAACCTTATCAATCCTTGGATCAATATCATAAATTTTTTCCTTAAAACATTTTTCAAAAAATTCCCGGATAGACAATTTCATTTCATCACGAGGAATAACCTGTCTAGAGACTGCAATGGTTGTATTCGGTACAATAGTGATAATCCCCTCGTCAGGGTCAAATTTGCCAGTTATAAGGCCAAATAAAGTACTTTTTCCGGCTCCATTCTGTCCCATCAAAGTCATTTTGGCTCCACGACGAATAGAAAAACTAGCTTCTATTAAAATCGGCTTTAAAACACCATGCTCGTATGAAACTTCGTTAAAAGTAATTAACCCTCCGTTCTGTGACATAAGGTTATACTGTACACTACAAAATGGTTAGTGGCAATTCTATATATTATTTATAATGCAACCGCTAAGGCAAAAACATCAATATAGATAAACCTGCAGCAATAGGGATTAAAATATTATCCCAACCTCCAGTTAAGATTGCTTCTAAAGAAGTAATTATGATTGAGTACAAAGCAATTAATAATATTCCAAGCACGGAGATACTGTTTCCATATATAAATTGATATGAAATAAAAATAGTTAAAGTAGACAAAAAGAAAACAGTTGAACCTTCAATGGTTTTTTCACCACCAAATAATTTGTACTTCCTTTTGCCATATTTTTTTCCAAAGTAGCCAGCTAAGCCGTCTGAAAACCCAAGAACAAGACAAGACCCCTGGAATGCTAGGACACTTATTGGCCAGATTAAAATTGCAGACAAGGCTATACCTAATGGGTAAACTACTTCTCCAACACTTGAGCCGTCTTCGTGGTGTATACTTTTGAATAGCCTGATTTTCTTACTCAAAAAAACAAAAACTGTAACAGCAATGACTATAAAAAATGCTTGAATATTGGAAACTAAGAGAGGCATAGTGAAGGAAACGACAGAACCTGCAATGTGTGTCATTTTTCTAGACAACAAAAAAGGAATACTAAATTTATAATGTACAAATTCAACAAACAATGAAACGAATGCATATAAAATAATTACAGTTAGCATATTTATCATAATATTTATTTCTAAAGTCATCGAATAATTAATTATATCACAATCCATATTTTGGCTTAAAAAATTATTCTCTTAACAATTAGGCTACCATTTAACAGTACCTAATTTATTGCCTCTTTAAATAATGTTAAAATACCTAAATGACAAACAAAATAAAAAATCTTTTTACAAATAAACAAATATTGGCAGTTTTTTTGGTTTTAATAATTAGTCTCATTGTATTAACATCTTCAATTTCCGG
>CAZKXE010000027.1:0-7509 GCA_964556855.1 uncultured Candidatus Saccharibacteria bacterium | reverse complement strand
AATAATCACTTGCATCGTTAATAGCAAACACCGATTCACCACTAACTTTTATATTCGTTTCAAGATTATAATTATCAATATTTCTTCTAGTTAAATTAGCTGATCCAATAAATAATTCTTGATTTTCTTTAGTGTTAATCAGCAACATTTTACTATGGCACTGTTCCCCATTTGTATTACACCATTTAATCTGGAATTTTTCATCAGCCTTCTTTAATTCTTTTGCAACAGAGACATTTGGAACTCCATTTTTTCCTCTTCCAAAAGCATCTTTGTTTGGATCTAAAATCATTTGAATTTCAACTCCTCTTTCATTAGCCTTTTTTAAAGTTTTAATAATATCTCTGTCTGATAAGTAGAACATCAGAATTTTTATACTATCCCCATTATTCGTTAAATTTATTGAATCTATTATAGATTTTTTAATTTCTTTTTCAGTTAATAATTGAACTTTCACACTACCTGTTTCATCTTGATATAAAGATTTATCAATATAGAATTTTGAATCAGGATCTAATTTACTTGAAAAATCAACAACTGCTAATTCGCTTTTTAAAATATCTTGCCAGATAAAATCGTTTACCTTTAGTGCAACATTACTGTGACGACTTGACCCGTCATGTGGATTAGCTGATGTTACAATGGATGCTACCTTTAAACTATTACCACTGTCCATATAATCTGCAATTATTACTTTTCGGTGATTAGCCTTGAAATTTACTAATTCAAAATAAGCATTCAAGCTGACTTTCTGTCCATCATTAATAAATGGATTTGGTAATTTTACAAATTGCAATGGTAAAAACCTTAAAAAAGGTCTCCATAGGCTAGAATAAATTGGGTTACTATCTCTTAATCTTCTTATATTAGTTTTTATAATCAAAATTCCAGCTTTATTCAATAAGTTCAAATTTATTGATTCCATTCCACCATAAACAGTATTGATCGGGTCAGTAATTAAAAGTATTTTTATTTCGGGATTATCTTTTTTCTTTTTAATCAATGTTTGTGTAAGTTCATTTGATATATTTCTGTATGCATCAGTTTCCTTACCCATAAAGTCATTAAATAGAAACATGTCGATTAAAATGAAATTTTCTGCATGATTGATCAATCCAAGAATTTCATCGAATATTTTTTGTTCAGAAATACTTTGACTTTCTGCGTCAATATAAGTAAGGTCCGATAAGAAGTTAACCGATTTGTTAGGGACATTAAAAATTTGTCCTTTGGTAGAAATATTTTCCGGAAGTGGTTTAAATGAATTAAATAGGCCAACTGAAATAAATAAGAGCAAAATTATAATAGGAACTATATTTTTAATTTTCATACTTACTATATTATCCATTTATACATTATCATATACATAGACATTTTATTCAACTATCTACGCAAGTTAACAAATTTTCTAGTTTCAATATCTAAATATCCTGTAGTATTCAACCCATTGTCTTGTTGAAATTTTCTTAATGAATTTTCTGTACAGCTTCTAAAATTACCATTAATTGGGCAATTGTTTAAACTGTTGTTATGTGGATAATAATTTAAGTCTCTCAAAAAATCCTGCAATGCCAGAACATCCTTTCCATGATCATTGTACTCCAAATCAGTTGGAAATTTATAATTTTCTAATTCAGAAAATGTTTCTTTTTTAAGATTACTATCATTCAAATAGTTAATGATGCCTATATAAGTCTGCTCTGCTAGTTCATTTAAAATAATTTCATCAATTTTTATAATCTATTTTTAATTCAAACCTTTTATATTCCTTCGTATTGGATAAATTAAGAGAGCTCCAAAAAACATTAGGACTGAAACAATAACTATCAATGAATCATAACCATAAGTTACAGCAAGAAATCCTCCGATGCTCGCAAAAGCAGCACTGACCAAATCTGTCAAAGTGAAATACACTCCCCATTCAACCCCTTCCTTTCCTTTATCTATATTTTTAGTGAAAAGCGTCATAAAAGAAGGAAAAGTCATTGCAACAATAAGCCCGTAAACAAACTGAACGATGTACAATTCTAAGGGTGTGCTGATAACTAGGTAAAGTAAAGGAATAAATGACATTAATACTGAAGCTGTAAACAAAAACCAAAAGTCATCTTTTTCACCCCTTATTTTATCAATAATATAAGCTATCGGTATTTGGAAAATACTTTTTGTAAATAAAAAAACTGCCGCAGCCATTCCCGCCACCGCGGCATTACCACCCACAATAAAATCTTCAACAAACAGTGCGAAAATCGGAACTATCAATCCTCCGGCTCCAACAATAGCTATGTCAGAAATAGTTAGAAATTTTACAACAGGATTAAAACTTTTAAGAAAATAATTATTTATATTAATTGATCTTTTTTGCATTTAAGAATAATAACATTTTTATTTTAATAAAAAAACACTCTAAATCATTAGGGTGTTTTTGAGCTTGCACATGTTTGCGTGCATACGTTGGCGTTGTTAGAATTATAAACTTGTCGGTCAGGATATTAATCTGTAATTATCTGTAATTATCTCTAATCAATCTAATAATTCTAAAACTTTTGTACTTGTGTTTACAAATTCATGACAATGTTCATATTCACCCACTGAATATTCAGTATCCAAATTGTTATCGATGTAATTGGTAGGAGGGTATTTCGAGTCAAGAATACTTTGATTTGATTTCACGTCATCAGCTGGAACAACAGGATCGCAATCAGCATAGTTAAATAGAATTGGGAATTTAAAATCATTATTACCTAGATAAGGAGTTATTCCTGGGGCATTAGACAATTGAATTGCTTTAATACTGTTTGAAAATTTAGAAAAAGCTGCATATCTTGTAGCAAAACCCCCACCATTTGAATGGCCTACCAAAATTATGCTAGGAAATGATTTACCAAAATGCTTTAATAAATCATCAATATTTTGAATATCATTATTTTTCTGATTATTAGTATTGTCCCATTTTTTTTCTTTACGATTGTAACTGCTCGGACAAACAAATGACCATCCTTCTGCAGCAAAATCCATCAAAAAATCATTCTTATCTGTTCCATCATTGGACCAACCGGAAGCTCCGCCACCCGTACCGTGGAAGCATAGAATTAAACCTGACCTGCCTTCAAGATAATAATAAACTTCACCGAAATCTGAAACCGTCTCTAGTTTTGGTTTAATTATTTCAGGGCAAACAAATTCATCATCTACTTTATTTTCTGATTCATTATTAAATGTTTCAGATAAATAAATAGCAACTCCGGAAATCATTAGCCCAATAATAATTGCAACTATAGTTTTAAGTCCTTTTTTTGCTTTCATTAAAAAAATGATATCAAAATTGTACTAAAAAAACACCCCTATCTCTAGGGGTGTTCTCTATACTTACTGTAAATAATGTGTGCATACGTCAGAGTTGTTGGAACTATGTTATTACAAATTAAGTTATATTGTAGATAAATAAATATAAGGGTGTTTTATCTATAAAAATATTTTACGTTAATCAAAACTAGATCTAGACAGACGGGGCGGCTAATCAATAAATTCCACACTATCGGAACAGTTAGAAAAATTAACTACTGACTCAGGATCTAACAAAACAAAATTTTCAGTAACGGAAATTATTTTATCTTCATCAATTTCAAAAGTAATGACTGCCCCACATCTAACATCTTCATTAAAATACTGGTCAAAAATAAAATTACCTAAAGAATAGTAAATGTATTTCCCATTATATTTTTCCTTTTGCTGGATAACATGCGGGTGTGTTCCAATTATAATATCTGCACCACTATCTATAAACAGATGAGCTAGCTTGACCTGTCTATCAGTAGGCACTTTTTCATATTCATTGCCCCAATGAGTAAAGACAACCACATGATCACTTTTAGTATCTGTTTCTTTAATATTTTTTATAATTTGTTCTAAATCTGAAGATATAAATTCATTATAAGAGATGAACGACAAGTTAACTCCATTGACTGTTTTATATAAAACATCTTCCTCGTAGGGTAATCCAAAATAATTAATACCTCCTTTTTGCAAATTTTCAATGGTTTGCTCTAGGCCACTCGCTCCATAATTTAAAATATGATTATTATCCAGAAAGACAGTTTTTATGTTTGTTTTTTTTAAACTTTCGATTATTTTTTGATCAAAGGTAAATGTATAATTATTAGGATGAGAGCCTGTGTTATAGATAGATTCATAATTTGTAACTGGTCCTTCTAAATTTCCTACCACTAAATCACTTTTTGATAATTTATCTTTAACATTTTCAAACAGGAAATCGTAAGACTCCTTTTCTGCAATTTTTCTGACATATCTATCAACCATAATATCGCCAATGAATGTTATTTTTATTGGATCTTCTTGTGAGTTGATTTTATTAATCAACAAGTTTCTATTTTGTATTTTTGTTCTTTCGTGAAATAACAAAGAAAAATAACTAGTCACTTCTCCATCATAATCACCCATAACTTCTGCGGAATTAGTATGGTACCAAATATCAAAATTGCTGGTACCATAACTTTTTGCTGTTTCCATTAATGTCACAATCGAAGCCGGTGAATCTAAATTAGCATCCTTTAGTTTTAAGATATTTGCATAGTTATATTCTCTTAAGATATTAATAGTCTGAGCATCATTAATTGTTGCCTGTTCTTCAGACAAATAATGTGAAAAATCTACAGAAGCAACAACAACATTTTCGCTACTAATATGCCCAGCAAGAAAATTTGATAGTAAATTAATTTCATCATAACTAACGGTACTATTAAGTACTATCGGGACAATTTGAGCATCTGGCATAAAGTAGGATATAAATGGTAGAAAAGATGAGACTGAATGTTCATTGGACAGAATTTCGTCATTTACTTCTACAAAACCAAGTTTCACCAATCCTGTAACAATTTCTTGATTTATTTTCACCTCTCCAAATTTTGTATCCCAATTATTAACACCAGTCACAACTTTTTTACCTCCAGAATTATAATGGTTCGGCCCAACAATTATTATTGTATTGGGTTTTTGTTTTGATAAGTTTTCAAAAAAGTTTGCAATAATATCACTAACTAACAAATGATGAGGTATAACCCCTCCAATAATTTGTGCCGTAAATTCCAGACTGTCTTCCTGGGCTTTTTTTATACCTGTGTAGAAATTATCTTCTGTCCAAAATTTTACAATATTTTTTTCTGTATTTTTGAATAAATTCAAACCTATTGGATTTTCATCTTTTTTCTCAAATAGCATAAATCCACATAAAGACAAAATTATAAAAAATAATAGTAACGAAATTAATAATCTTTTAAGCATTAATCTGTTTTTTCTTAGCATAAATAATATACCCACCAAAAATCAATATTGCGCTCATGAATACAACGAAAAGTACAACCAGGTCTTTTGTTAAATAATAATTCTGTAGACTTGATCCATTATCTTTGTAACTATCATAAATTTTTACAACATCAACTGCAGAATGCCCATTTACTTCAGGTAAATACATTAACGCTGCTTTTGCGGGTGGCGCGAAATATGTACCGCGACTAACGACCCTGGCTTTATAATTTGCAACTATTGTATTAATACCGGGTTTTCTATATTGATATCCGAATATAACACCGTCTTCAGTTACATTATAATTTGAAAAATTATAAGCATATTTTTGTGCCTGTCTTTCATTTTCTAATATACTACTAACTGGTACAAGACCAGCTGGCAAGTAATCTTGAATCACCATCTGGTTAGAAGAATAATCAGGAATTCCCTCAACCGTAATTTCTACATCAATTGTCTCTCCTGGAATAAATCGACCAACATATTTTCTTGAAACTTTTAACCCATTATCTTCTGCTTTAGCATTTCTATTATCTCTATATTTATCGATTATAAGAGTTGAATATATTGTTCCCTGACCATCAAATTCAATTGATACGGTGTCCCCGTCTTTAATATCACTACTAGGAATTACAATGTTACCAGTATCAGTTATTTTGCTAAATCGCCCTGAGGAATATTCCTGATTATTAATTTTTAATACATAATTCAAATTTGGTTTAGTGCCACTATTTTGTAAGGAATATTTTGTTATAGAATCAATTGTTTGAGCAGTAGCAAAAGTGTTTGACCAATATCGATTATTTTTATTTTTAGATATGTACCGAGCAGCTTTGTCCGCATTACTTTTATCACCGGCTGTAATTAAAGCCTTTAGTGCCATAGCAGTAGAAGCATCTTTAGACCCAAAAAATTCCTGTGACCCTTCCCCCCACCACATAATATCTTCCCCTTTTTCCGACATTTCAATAAGTTTAGTAAGGCCATTAGTTGAGGAATTAGTATTTCCACTTTTATAATTAACAATTAACGCCATTGATAATATATCCGGTGTTAAATTATTAATATCAATTACAAAATATTTTCCTGTGGGATTTAGGGTTTTAAGAATATAAGCACCAGCCACCTTTGCTTGTCCAGATTCGGTATCGTAAAGACTTTGTGCCCATGATTTAACTCGATCCAATTTATTTTGATCAGTTTCATATCCAAGATTTTTTGCCCTAACTAAATATTCCACAATATAAGCTGTGACAAATGGATTTTGTTCTCCTTGACCCCACCAACTCCAACCATTGTGGACAATTGCTGATTCAATTTTTGCGATTCCATCATTTATTATTTCATCAATATTTTTGTCCTTTATATATTCGTGGTATAGGCCTGGATTTTCTTTAGCAATTATTGCAGGAATTAATTTACTAGTTATTTGTTCGTTACATCCATATGGGTAATCGACCAAATAATCCATAGCTTCTGGTAAAGTTCCTATTATTGAAGCAGCTAGAGATAATTCAAAAGAAGATTTTTCTATATTAGTATCATCGGATAAATCAATTTTAAAAACTTTTTCACCAATTCCAACCTGGGCATCCTTTTCGGAAAATGAAAAGTCATATATTGGTAATTTTTGTTCTACGGTATCACTAAATTCTTCCTGCGAGTCAGAATAGGCCTTACAAGAAACCAAAGCTTCGGAATCTGATTTTACTATTTCACCCAATGCCCAGATAGTTTGTTCGATTTGATCTTTCCCAACTAAATATTTTTTCTCATCAAGAATTCTTCCATGATCACCAAGATCGCACTGTACATTTAATTCTTGATCAGAGTCTGTATAGTTATGCACTAAAGTTGATAATTCAAAAGTATCGCCCACTCTTAAATAATTTGAAAGAGTTGGTCTAACTATTATAGGTTTTGAAACTATAATTTCCTTTGATGATTCGCCTACCATGGTATTTTTTGTAACAGCTACAGAATCAAAAACCCAAGTGGTTAAATTATCAGGTAGTGTAAAATTTAGTTTTGCAATACCATTACTATCAGTAACAACATTTGGATTCCAATAAGCCATATCTGAAAACAAATTTCTAACATCATCCCCTCCGCCTCCGCCTTTTTCTACTCCACCGCCCCTACTTATATCTCTCAATGAATGGTGAGTATTGGTACCATTATATTTTT